>NZ_JBEPAK010000088.1:0-26229 GCF_040298565.1 Kitasatospora sp. NPDC001539
GTACTCCGGCGGCAAGCGGCTGTACGGCTTCGTGAACGGCGAGCTGCTCTGGGTCGGCGAGAAGGCCGCCCCGAACGTGCCGCTGCGCCCGTACACGCACGGGGCGCCGCTGGAAGCGGGCGGCGACCGGACGGCGGCGCCAACGGCTCGCCAGCTTGGCCTCGCGCACCAGGCGCTCGTGCTCGGCGCGGGCCTCGAGCTCGTGGGCCTGCTGCTGGATGATCTCGTACTCGATCACTTCGGTTCCCCCTGTGCGGTCACTGCGTTTCGCTGTCGGGTAAGAGCTTCCTCTCCCAGACGGGGGTGCCGCATCGGGAGCGTGCCCGATCTTCGGGGGCCCGGATGCCTTAGATCAGGCCCGGAGAAAGGTTTGAGGCCCGGCCTCACCCCTATACGGAGGTGAGACCGGGCCTTAGACCTTACTTAGAGGGCCTTAGATGCCTTAGTTCCCTTAGGAACGCAGGGCGCACGGCCTAGGCGGAGCCTCAGCCGGAGCCCCGCCGCTCCGGGCGGGCCGGGACTACTGCCCTTCCACGCCGAGCCGCTCCAGGATCAGGTCCTTCACGCGGGCGGCGTCCGCCTGCCCGCGGGTGGCCTTCATGACCGCGCCGACCAGCGCGCCCACCGCCTGGACCTTGCCGTCGCGGATCTTGGCCGCGATCGCCTCGTTCTCGGCGATGGCCTGGTCGACGGCCGCGCCGAGCGCGGAGTCGTCCGAGACCACGGCCAGCCCGCGCTTCTCCACGACCTCGTCCGGCTCGCCCTCGCCGGCCAGCACGCCCTCGATGACCTGGCGGGCCAGCTTGTCGTTCAGCTTGCCCTCGCCGACCAGCGCGGCGACCCGGGCGACCTGCGCCGGGGTGATCGGCTGCTCGGTCAGCTCGGTGCCGGTCTCGTTGGCGCGGCGGGCCAACTCGCCCATCCACCACTTGCGGGCCTGGTCGGCCGGGGCACCGGCCGCGATGGTCTCCTGGATCGGCTCCACCGCACCGGCGTTGAGCACCGCCTGCATGTCCTTGTCGGACAGGCCCCACTCGGCCTGCAGCCGGGCCCGGCGCACCCGGGGCAGCTCCGGCAGGGCGGCGCGCAGCTCCTCGACCCACTCGCGGGCGGGGGCCACCGGCACCAGGTCCGGCTCGGGGAAGTAGCGGTAGTCCTCGGCGTTGTCCTTGATCCGGCCCGAGGTGGTGGTGCCGTCGTCCTCGTGGAAGTGGCGGGTCTCCTGGACGATGCTGCCGCCGTCGGAGAGCACCGTCGCGTGCCGCCGGATCTCGTACCGGGCGGCCCGCTCGACGCTGCGCAGCGAGTTGACGTTCTTGGTCTCCGAGCGGGTGCCGAAGGTCTCGGTGCCGTTCGGGCGCAGCGACAGGTTGACGTCGCAGCGCATCTGGCCCTTGTCCATCCGGGCCTCGGAGACGCCCAGCGAGCGGATGACCTCGCGCAGCTCGGCGACGTACGCCTTGGCGACCTCGGGGGCGCGCTCACCGGCGCCGGTGATCGGCTTGGTGACGATCTCGATCAGCGGGATGCCGGCCCGGTTGTAGTCGAGCAGCGAGTGGGTGGCGCCGTGGATGCGGCCGGTCGCGCCACCGACGTGGCTGGACTTGCCGGTGTCCTCCTCCATGTGGGCGCGCTCGATCTCCACCCGGAAGGTCGAGCCGTCCTCCAGCTGCACGTCGAGGTAGCCGTTGAAGGCGATCGGCTCGTCGTACTGCGAGGTCTGGAAGTTCTTGGGCATGTCCGGGTAGAAGTAGTTCTTCCGCGCGAACCGGCACCACTCGGCGATCTCGCAGTTCAGCGCCAGGCCGATCTTGACCGCCGACTCCACGCCCACCGCGTTGACCACCGGCAGGGAGCCCGGCAGGCCCAGGCAGGTCGGGCAGGTCTGGCTGTTCGGCTCGGCGCCCAGCTCGGTCGAGCAACCGCAGAACATCTTGGTCTTGGTACCGAGCTCGACGTGGACCTCAAGGCCCATCACCGGGTCGTACGACGCGAGAGCGTCCTCGTAGGAGACCAGGTTCATGACGCTCACAGCGTCCCTTCTCAATTCTGAAGACTCGGGAGGTACGGGCCCGGCCGCCGCGTCGCGCGGGGCCGGGCCGGGGCACTCGGCTCGGCTCAGCCCAGCAGCACGTCGTCGGAGCCCAGCCGGCGCAGCTCCCGCACCAGCAGGGCGGTGCCGGTGATCAGCGCGGCGGCGCCGACCAGGGCGTTGACCAGCTTGAGGGTGTCGTTCTCCTCGCGGGCCTTCCGGGCGTCCTTGACGATGGAGACCGCGCCGAAGGCGCTCGTGCCGATGGACAGCCAGAGGCCGGGCTTGCTGTGCTTCCAGCCCTTCAGCGAAGCGGACTGGGCCTTGGCCTTCTCGATCTTGCTCACAGTGCCGGTACCTCCTCCAGCAGGGTGTGCCCCCACTTGTCGTTGAGTGCGGCCTCGACGGCGCCGCCCACGCGGTACAGGCGGTCGTCCGCCATCGCGGGTGCGATGATCTGCAGGCCGACCGGGAGATTGTCCTCCGGCGCCAGGCCGACCGGCAGCGACATGGCCGCGTTGCCCGCCAGGTTCGACGGAATCGTGCACAGGTCGGCCAGGTACATCGCCATCGGGTCGTCGGCGCGCTCGCCGATCGGGAAGGCGGTGGTCGGCGTGGTCGGCGAGACCAGCACGTCCACCCCGGCGAAGGCGGCGTCGAAGTCGCGCGAGATCAGCGTGCGGACCTTCTGGGCCGAGCCGTAGTAGGCGTCGTAGTAGCCCGAGGACAGGGCGTAGGTGCCCAGGATGATGCGGCGCTTGACCTCGTCGCCGAAGCCGGCCTCGCGGGTCAGCGCGGTGACCTCCTCGGCCGAACGGGTGCCGTCGTCGCCGACCCGCAGGCCGTAGCGCATGGCGTCGAAGCGGGCCAGGTTGGAGGAGCACTCCGACGGCGCGATCAGGTAGTACGCCGGCAGCGCCAGGGTGAAGGACGGGCAGGAGACCTCGACGACCTCGGCGCCCAGCTCGCGCAGCAGCTCCACCGACTCGTCGAAGCGCTGCATCACGCCGGCCTGGTAGCCCTCGCCGGCGAACTCCTTGACCACGCCGATCCGCATGCCGCGCACGTCGCGCAGCTTGGCGGCCTCGACGACGGCCGGGACGGGCGCGTCGATCGAGGTGGAGTCCAGCGGGTCGTGCCCGGCGATGGCCTCGTGCAGCAGGGCCGCGTCCAGCACGGTGCGGGCGCACGGGCCGCCCTGGTCCAGGCTGCTGGAGAAGGCGACCAGGCCGTAGCGGGACACCGAGCCGTAGGTGGGCTTGACGCCGACGGTGCCGGTGACGGCGCCCGGCTGGCGGATCGAGCCGCCGGTGTCGGTGCCGATCGCCAGCGGGGCCTCGAAGGCGGCCAGCGCGGCGGCCGAACCGCCGCCGGAGCCGCCGGGGATGCGGGTGAGGTCCCACGGGTTGCCGGTCGGGCCGTAGGCGGAGTTCTCGGTGGAGGAGCCCATCGCGAACTCGTCCATGTTGGTCTTGCCGAGGATGACGACGCCGGCGTCCTTGAGACGCGTGGTCAGCGTGGCGTCGTACGGCGGGATCCAGCCCTCGAGCATCTTCGACCCGCACGTGGTCGGGATGCCCTTGGTGGTGAAGACGTCCTTCAGCGCGAGCGGGACACCGGCCAGCGGGCCCAGCTCCGCGCCCTTGGCGCGCTTCTCGTCGACGGCCCGGGCGGCGTTCAGCGCGCCCTCGGTGTCGACGTGCAGGAAGGCGTTGACCTTCTTGTCGACGGCCTCGATGCGGTCCAGGTGCGCCTGGGCGACCTCGACGGCGGACACCTCGCCCCCGGCGATGGCGGCGGCGGTCTCGGCGGCGGTCCACTTGATGATCGAAGTGGGGCTCTGCTCGGTCATCTCGGTCAGTCCTCCCCGAGGATCTGCGGCACACGGAAACGCTGCTCCTCGGCGGCGGGGGCGCCCGACAGCGCCTGCTCCGGCGTGAGCGACGGCCGGACCTCGTCCGCGCGCATGACGTTGGTCAGCGGCAGCGGGTGGGAGGTCGGCGGGACGTCCTGTCCGGCGACCTCGGAAACGCGGGCGACCGCGCCGATGATCACGTCGAGCTGCTCGGCGAAGTGGTCCAGCTCTTCGGGCTTCAGCTCAAGACGCGACAGCCGGGCGAGGTGGGCGACCTCCTCGCGCGTGATGCCAGGCATGCAGCGATCCTCAGGGTGAGTTCTGGTGAGGCCCGGCGATGCCTGCGGCGGTGCCGGGCCCGGGCAGGAGCAGCCGGGTTCGGCGCTCCGTCCTCATGGTCTTTGGACCCCATCCTATGGGGCCAGGCCCGGCCACCGGCCAACGAGTGATCCCGGGCCCCGGTCACCCCGGGCACCGCGGCCTCCCGCGGGGCCGCTACTGGGGCCTGGTGCGGGCCCAGTCCGGGCCGCCGGGCGCGTTGACCTCCAGCTGCGCGGCCTGCAGCGGCTGGCTGCACGGCACGGCCCGCAGGGTCGGCGGCAGCGCGGGCGGGAGCGTCGGCGGCAGCACCGGGGGCAGCGTGGCGGGCTGGGCGGCGGGCTGGGCCAGCGGCTGGGCGACCGGCTTGATGACCGACGGGAGCTGCGGCGGGGCGCCGAGGCGCTCCACCGGCGGGGCCGAGGTGGTGCGGTGCACCCGCAGCCAGGCGGTGGCCTGCTCGGCCGGCAGCGCCGCCGACACCAGCCAGCCCTGGACGGCGTCCACGCCCATGCGGTGCAGCCGCTCCCAGGTCTCGTCGTCCTCGACGCCCTCGGCGACCACGGTCAGGCCCAGCGAGTGGGCGAGCTCCACCGAGCAGCGGACCACCGCCGCGTCGTGGTCGTCGGCGACCATCCGGGAGACGAAGGAGCGGTCGATCTTCAGCTCGCCGACCGGCAGGCTGCGCAGCCGCACCAGCGAGGAGTGGCCGGTGCCGAAGTCGTCCAGGGACATGCCGACGCCGTAGCCGCGCAGCTCGGCCAGGGTGTCGGCGGCGCGCCGGGAGTCGTCGAGCAGCAGCCGCTCGGTGATCTCCAGCTGGAGCGCGTGGGCCGGCACCTGGTGGCGGACGAGGTGCCCGGCGACGCGCTGGGCGAAGCCGGGGTTGAGCACGTCGCGCGGCGAGACGTTGACCGCGACCTGCACCTGCAGCCCCTGGTCGCGCCAGTAGGCGAGCTGGCCGACGGCGGCCTCCAGCACGTAGTCGGTGAGCCGGGGCATCAGGCCGCTGGACTCGGCGAGCCCGACGAACTCGTCCGGTGAGACCCTCCCCTGCCCGGGGCGCTCCCAGCGCAGCAGCGCCTCCAGGCCGACCACCCGGCCGTCGAAGGCCACCTTCGGCTGGTAGTGCAGCTGCACCTCGCCGGTCTCCAGGGCCCGGCGCAGGTCCCCGAGCAGGCCGATCCGGTACGGGGTGTCGGCGTCCTGGGTCTCGTCGTACTGGGCGACGCCGCTGCACTCCCGCTGGGCGTGGCCCATCGCCACGTCGGCGCGGCGCAGCAGCGACTCGGCGTCCTGGGCGTCCTGGGGGTAGACGCAGACGCCGGCGCTCGCCTCCAGCACGAGCAGCAGGCCGTCCAGGCGGATCGGCGCGGCGAGTTCGGCGATCAGCGCCTTGGCGACGCGCTCCAGGCTGTCCGGGCAGTTGATGCCGGGCAGCAGGACGGCGAACTCGTCGCCGCCCATCCGGGCCACCAGCGGGCGGCCGCGCCGGTAGTGCCGGGGCAGGCCGACGAAGACGTCGTCGATGGACTCCCGGGTGGCGCCGGCGGTGCCGCCGGAGCGCAGCGCGCGGTGGAGCCGGCGGGCGATGTGAACCAGCAGCCGGTCGCCGGCCGTATGTCCCAGTGTGTCGTTGAGCGACCGGAACCGATCGAGATCGAGCAGGATGAGACCGACGCTGTAGCCGTCCTCCCGTTCGACGATCGCCTCCTGCGCGGCCAGCAGCAGGGCCTGACGGTTGGGCAGGTCCGTCAGGGGGTCCGTCAGCTGGTCGCGGGCGCGGTCCCGGGCGATCCGCCAGGCGGCCACCAGCACCGCCAGCGGCACCGCGAACAGCGGCAGCAGCTCGGGTTCGTACCGGTAGACCAGGACGGCCAGCGGGATGAGCGGCGCCGCACCGGCCAGCAGCACGCCGAGCAGCAGGACCGCACCCGCCACCCCCTGCGGCGGGCGTGTGGGCGCGCCACCGGTCGTACGATCCATAAGCCCTGTCCTCCGTCGGGCCCGCCCCGTCAGGCCGCCTTACGGTGAGGCACCGTGCCGGTACCGACAGCTGTCGGGCATGGAGCGACCCCGAGGAGCCCCGGCTCAGCCGGTGCCCCCACCCCTGCTGACACTCTGTTGCGCTCCAGGGTATGCCGGGGTCCACCCGGTGGGCAGACTTTCGGACAACCGGAAACGCGTTACCGCTCCCGGGAGCCGCACAGTGACACAATGCCCGCTTTCACTGAACGGCACCCGATGACGCAGCATCAGGACGATAACAACACGGTCCGGGACACCGGTTGCTCGGGGCGGCCCCGCATCAGCCCTCGGCGGGCGCCTCCTGGGGCTCGGCGGCCTGCTCGGGCTCCGGAAGACCCAGGTGGGCCCGGGCGGCCGACGGTCCGTCGGAGAGCAGCACGGCGAAGCCGGCGTCGTCCAGGATCGGCAGCCCCAGCTGAACGGCCTTGTCGTACTTGGACCCAGGGTTGTCACCGGCGACCACGAAGTCGGTCTTCTTCGAAACCGAACCGGTCACCTTCGCTCCGCGCGAGGTCAGCGCCTCCTTGGCGCCGTCCCGGGTGTGCCCGGCCAGCGTGCCGGTCACCACGACGGTGAGGCCCTCCAGCGGGCGCTCCGCCCCCTCCTCGTCCGCGAACTCCTCGGTGAAGCGGACACCGGCGGCCCGCCACTTCTCCAGGATCTCCCGGTGCCAGTCGACCTGGTACCACTCCGCGATCGAGCGGGCGATGGTCGGGCCGACGCCCTCGGCGGCGGCCAGCTCCTCCTCGGTGGCCGAGAAGATCCGGTCCAGGTCGCGGAACTCCCGGGCCAGCACCTGGGCGGCCACCGGGCCGACGTGCCGGATGGACAGCCCGTTGAGGTAGCGCCACAGCGGGCGCTCCTTGGCGTTGGCGAGGTTCTCCAGCAGGACTCCGGTGTTCTTCTTCGCCGCCCCCGTGGTGGTGGCGAAGAAGAACACCTCCTTCTCCTCGCCGGTGACGTCGTCCAGCTTGGGCATGCCGGTCTTCTGGTCGCGCACCAGCACCTTGATCGGCAGCAGCTGCTCCTCCGTCAGCCCGAAGATGTCGCCCTCGTTGCGCACCGGCGGCTCCACCGGCGGCAGCGGCTGGGTCAGCGCGGTGGCCGCGACGTACCCGAGGCCCTCGATGTCCAGGCAGGACCGGCCGCCGAGGAAGGCGATCCGCTCCCGGATCTGGGCCGGGCAGTGCTGTGCGTTCGGGCAGCGCAGGTCGATGTCCCCCTCGGCCATCGGGCGCAGCTCGCTGCCGCACTCCGGGCAGTGCGAGGGCATCACGAAGGCCTGCTCGCTGCCGTCCCGCAGGTCCTCCACCGGGCCGAGGATCTCCGGGATCACGTCGCCGGCCTTGCGCAGCACCACGGTGTCGCCGAGCAGCACCCCCTTGGCCTTGACGACCTCCTGGTTGTGCAGCGTCGCGTACTGCACCATCGAGCCGGCCACCTTCACCGGCTCGGCCAGCACCGCGTACGGCGTGGCCCGGCCGGTGCGGCCGATGCCGACCTTGATCTCGGCCAGCTTGCCGGTGACCTCCTCCGGCGGGTACTTCCAGGCGATCGCCCAGCGCGGCGACTTGGAGGTGGTGCCCAGCCGGCCCTGCAGGGCGATCTCGTCCACCTTGACCACGACGCCGTCGATCTCGTGCTCGACGGAGTGCCGCTGCTCGCCGAAGTGCTTGATGAAGGCCCGCACCTCGTCGAGCGTCCCGACCACCTTGTTGTGCCGGGCCGTCGGCAGGCCCCAGTCGTGCAGCAGCCGGTACGCGTGCGACTGGCAGTCGATGTCGAAGCCCACCCGGGCCCCGATGCCGTGCACCACCATGTGCAGCGGACGGGAGGCGGTGACGTGCGGGTCCTTCTGGCGCAGCGAACCGGCGGCGGCGTTGCGCGGGTTCATGAACAGCCGGATCATCGCCCGGGGCCGCTTGCCCTCCGCGGCCCGCTGCTCGTTCTCCTGGCGGCGGCGCTCGTTCTCCGCCACGAACGAGGCGTTGAGCGCTTCGAAGGCCTCCGTCGGGAAGTAGACCTCGCCGCGGATCTCGACCAGCTCGGGGATGTTGTCGCCCTTGAGCCGGTGCGGGATCTCCTTGATGGTGCGGATGTTGGCGGTGATGTCCTCGCCGACCCGGCCGTCGCCGCGCGTCGCCGCCTGGACCAACTGGCCGTTCTCGTAGGTGAGGTTGACGGCCAGGCCGTCCACCTTGAGCTCGCACAGGTAGTGGTAGTCGATGCCGTGCAGCTCGGTGGCGACCCGCTCGGCCCAGGCGGCGAGTTCGTCGTCGTCCATCGCGTTGTCGAGGCTGAGCAGCCGCTCCCGGTGCTCCACCTCGGCGAACAGCCCGGTGGCGGCGCCGCCGACCTTCTGGCTGGGCGAGTCGGGGGTGACCAGGGCCGGGTGCTCGGCCTCGAGCGCCTCCAGCTCGCGCATCAGGGCGTCGAACTCCGCGTCGCTGATGACCGGCGCGTCCTGCTCGTAGTACCGGGCCCGGTGGTCGGTGATCTCCTGCGCCAGCTCGGCGTGCCGCCTGCGCACCTCCGCCGGGACGTCCTCCCAGCCCTCGACAGCCGTCACCGCAAGCCCTCCTACGCTCTCATTCCGGGTCGTCCACCAGGCTCCGTGCCGCCTTCGCCGCCAGCGACAGCGCCTTGCGCGCGTACGCCGGGGAGGCCCCGGCGAGCCCGCAGGTCGGCGTCACCAGCACGCGGCGGCCCAGCAGCTCCGGGGCGAACCCGAGCCTGCGCCACAAGATCCTGACACCCTGGACACTACCGGCCGGGTCCGACACCTCCTGGTCGGTGGCGGGGACGACACCGGCGAGGATCACCGTGCCGCCCTCGACCGCCTCGCCGAGGTCGTCGTCCTGGCGCTCGGTGAGCAGCGAGAGGTCCAGCGAGATGCCGGCGGCTCCGGCCCGGCGCAGCAGCGGGACGGGCACGTCCGGGGCGCAGCTGTGCACCACCACGGGCGCGTCCAGGCCGCGGATCAGCTCCCGCAGCACCTCCTCGGCGACCTGCCGGTCCACGGCGCGCAGCCGCTGGAAGCCGCTCGCGGTCCGCACCCGGCCCGCGAGGACGGCGGGCAGCGAGGGCTCGTCCAGCTGCAGGACGACCTCCGCGCCGGGGACGCGTTTGCGGACCTCGGCCATGTGGCGGCGCAGGCCCTCGGTGAGCGAGTCGGCGATGTCCCGGCAGGCGCCGTGGTCGGAGAGCGCCTTCTCCCCGTGCTTGAGCTCGACGGCCGCCGCCAGCGTCCACGGCCCGACGGCCTGCACCTTGAGCGCGCCCCGGTAGCCCTGGGTGAACTCCTCCAGGGCGTCCAGGTCCTCGCCGAGCCAGGAGCGGGCGCGCCGGGTGTCCCGGCCGGGGCGGTCGGTGAACCGCCAGCCGGACGGCTCGGTCTGGGCGAACAGCTCGACCAGCAGCCCGGCGCTGCGGCCGATCATGTCGGCGCCGGGGCCGCGCGCGGGGAGTTCGGGCAGGAACGGCAGCAGCTCCAGCGCCCCGGTGGAGGTCCTGGCGGCCTCCCGGGCGTCGGTGCCGGGCAGCGAGCCGACGCCGGTGGCGGCGCCGCGCAGGTCGGGGAAGGGGTGTCCGGTACTCACCCGTCCGAGCCTAGTGCGCGGCGCGCGCCGGTCGGTCAGTGCCCGGGGCGGACGGTGAGGTCGGTGATCTCGGCGTCCCGGGAGGCGTCCAGGGCGGCGAGGACCGCCCTGGCGACGGACTCCGGCTCGATCCACCGGGCGGCGTCGTACTCCCTGCCCTCCTGCTGGTGCACCTTGACCTGCATCGCGGTGGCGGTGCGGCCCGGGTACACCGAGGTGACCCGCACGCCGTTCGCGTGCTCCTCCTGGCGCAGCGCGTCGGCCAGCGCCTTGAGGCCGTGCTTGCTGGCCGCGTACGCCGACCACTCGGCGTGGGCGGTGAGGCCGGCGCCGGAGTTCACGAAGACGACGTGCCCCTTGGCGAGCCTGAGCGAGGGCAGCAGCAGCCGGGTCAGTTCGGCGGGCGCGGTCAGGTTGACGGCGAGCGTCTCCTGCCACGCCTTGACCGAGAGGTCGCCGACCGTGCCCAGCTCGACGACGCCCGCGACGTGCAGCAGCGAGTCCAGCCGGACGGGCGGTTGCTGGTGCCCGAGGGCCCAGGAGAGCCTGCCGGGGTCGCCGAGGTCGCCGACCAGGGTGCGGGCACCGGGGAACCGCTCCCGCAGCTCCGCGGCGCGGCGGGCGTCGCGGGCCAGCAGCCAGAGCTCGTCCCCGCGTTCGGCGAGCAGCCCGGCCAGGACGGCGCCGATGCCCGAGCCGGCGCCGGTGATCAGATGTGCAGCCATGGCCCCGATCCTCTCAGGCCTTGAGCTGCTCGAACACCTCGGCGGGCGTGTCGGCGAAGGTGACCAGCTCGGTGAGCGGCCGCGGCAGGAACCCCTCGGCGTCCATCCGCTCCAGCTGGGTCCGCAGGCCCGTGTAGAAGCCCTCGGTGTCGAGGACGACCACCGGCTTCTCGAACATCCCGTGCTTCTTGAGCTCCAGCACCTCGGTGACCTCGTCCAGGGTGCCGAGGCCGCCCACCAGCACGACGATCGCGTCCGCGCGGGCGGCCAGCTCGGCCTTCCGCTCGGCCAGGTCGAGGGCCATGAAGAGCTCGTCGGCGCCGACGTAGCCCTTGTGCTTCAGCATCTCGACCATGATGCCGACCAGCTTGCCGCCCGCCGCCCTCACCTCGTCGGCGAGCAGGCCCATCAGCCCGGCGTTCGAGCCGCCCCAGACCAGGGTGTGGCCGCCCTCGCCCAGCAGCCGGGCGAACTCGGCGGCCGGGGCGGAGTAGCGGTCGTCGAGCGAGTACGCGGAACAGAAGACGCAGATGTTCATAATGCCGACCGGTCTATCACGTCCGCCCGCCGCCGCTCGCCGGTGCCACCCCCTGAGGTGCTCGGCGTGCGACCTCTCGAGATATCCGACCTGATCACCGCCGTGGACCCGGCCGACGGCCGCCGGCTCCCGTCGTCCGCCCACCGTCAGTCCGGGTACGGCACCAGCTTCGACAGGTCCAGGCCGAAGCCGAAGGGCGCCGGGATGGTGATCGTGTCACCGAACTTCCGGTCGCTGCGGGTGTGGTACCGGTCCCGGTCCGGCTCGGAGAAGAGCGCCACCGTCTGCTGACGCGGATCCACGATGAGGTACAGCGGGATCCGCATCACGGCGTAGTCGCGCAGCTTGTCCATCCAGTCGTTGCCCGGATTGGACGGCGAGACGATCTCCACGGCGATCAGGGCTTCCTCGGCGGGGGCCTTGTTGCCGGGCTGGGAGAGGGCCTCCAGCGGGAGGTACGTCAGATCCGGCTCGCGCCCCTTGGTGACGTCCGGGCTGACGATCTCGCTCCGCTCGCTGGGAAGGTAGCCGTCCGGAGCGTGCTGCTCGAACTGCCGGCGCACCTGGGCCACGTTGAGCTGGTGGATGTTGGACGGCGACGCCTGCATGATCAGCGTGTCTCCGGACCACTCGATCCGGACTCCGTCCGGGGCGATCCGCTCCAGCTCCTCGATGAAGTCGCGGTGCTGCTCGTAGAAGGTCATGCGTCCCTCCGGATGGCGTCCAGGGCTGTCGTCGGCCGTGGGGCGGGGTCGACCCCGCACGGTTCCACCACTATGACCGACCTCACCCGAGCCCCCGGCCGCGTCGCCCCGGCGGAGCGCAGGCAGCCGCCTACGCCGTGACGGCCGGGCGCTCCGTCGTGGCGATCGTGGCGGAGCCGACGACCCGGGTGCCGTCGTAGAGCACCACCGCCTGGCCGGGAGCGATGCCCCGGACCGGGGTGTCCAGCCGGACCCGCAGTTCGCCGTCCACGACCGACGCGAAGACGGGCACCTCCTCGCCGTGGGCGCGCAGCTGGGCGGTGTAGCGGCCCTCGGCGAGGGGCTCGGTGCCGCACCAGCGGGGGCGGATGGCGGTGAGCGCGGTGACGTCGAGGCCCTCGACGGGGCCGACCGTCACGGTGTTGTTCACCGGGGAGATGTCGAGCACGTAGCGCGGCTTGCCGTCGGCCGCCGGGCGGCCGATCCGCAGGCCCTTGCGCTGGCCGATGGTGAAGCCGTACGCGCCGTCGTGCTCGCCGAGCTTGGTGCCGTCCACGTCGAGGATGTCGCCGGTCGCGGTGCCGAGGTGCTTCGCGAGGAAGCCCTGGGTGTCGCCGTCGGCGATGAAGCAGATGTCGTGGCTGTCCGGCTTCTTGGCGACGGCGAGGCCCCGGCGCTCGGCCTCCGCGCGGATCTCCTCCTTGGTGGTGTCACCGAGCGGGAAGAGCGAGTGGGCCAGCTGGTCGGCGTCGAGCACGCCGAGGACGTACGACTGGTCCTTGGCGGCGTCCACGGCCCGGTGCAGCTCCCGCTCCCCGGACGGCAGGTCGACGATCCGGGCGTAGTGGCCGGTGCAGACGGCGTCGAAGCCGAGGGCGACCGCCTTGTCGAGCAGCGCGGCGAACTTGATCTTCTCGTTGCAGCGCAGGCACGGGTTGGGCGTGCGCCCGGCCGCGTACTCGGCGACGAAGTCGTCGATCACGTCCTCGCGGAACCGCTCGGCGAGGTCCCAGACGTAGAAGGGGATGCCGATCACGTCGGCGGCGCGCCAGGCGTCCCGGGAGTCCTCGATGGTGCAGCAGCCGCGCGCGCCGGTGCGGAAGGACTGGGGGTTCGCGGACAGCGCCAGGTGGACGCCGGTCACCTCGTGGCCCGCTTCCACGGCGCGGGCGGCGGCGACGGCGGAGTCGACTCCGCCGGACATCGCCGCGAGCACGCGCAGGCGGCCGGTGGAGGGAGTGGTCGGGGCACCCGGGAAGTCAGTCATGGTGACTACAAGCGTACGGGGCCGCCGGACATGCCCTCCCGCCGGACGGACTCCACCGCCGCACCCCGCCGCTACCGCCGTACGGTCGCCAGCCCCGCGTTGCGGGCCCGCTGCACCGCCGGCCCGATCGCCGCCGCCAGCGCCGCGACGTCCTCCCGCACCGAGGTGTGCCCGAGCGAGAACCGCAGCGAGGCGCGGGCCAGCAGCGGGTCCACGCCCATCGCGAGCAGCACGTGGCTGGGCTGGGGCACGCCGGCCGAGCAGGCCGAGCCGGTGGAGCACTCGATGCCCTGGGCGTCCAGCAGCATCAGCAGGGCGTCGCCCTCGCAGCCGGGGAAGGAGAAGTGGGCGTTGGCGGGCAGCCTGCCCGCCGGCGACGGGTCGCCGTTGAGCACCGCGTCCGGGACGGCCGCCAGGACGGAGGCCACCAGCTCGTCGCGCAGCCCGCCGAGCACCGCCGCGTGCTCCTCCCGCCGGTCCACGGCGAGCGCCGCGGCGGCCGCGAAGCCGGCGGCGGCGGGGGCGTCCAGGGTGCCGGAGCGCACGTCGCGCTCCTGGCCGCCGCCGTGCAGCAGCGGGACGGGCGCGGCGCCGCGGGAGAGCAGCAGCGCGCCGATGCCGAACGGTCCGCCGATCTTGTGCCCGGTGACGGTGAGCGCGGTGAGCCCCGACTCCGCGAAGGAGACCGGGACCTGACCGAGCGCCTGCACCGCGTCGGCGTGCATCGGGATGCCGTACTCGGCGGCCACGGCGGCGAGTTCGGGCACCGGCTGGACGGTGCCGACCTCGTTGTTGGCCCACATCACGGTGACCAGGGCCACGGACGCCGGATCGCGCTCGATCGCCGCGCGGAGCTCCGCGGGGTGCACCCGGCCGTGCCCGTCCACCGGGAGGTACTCGACCGACGCGCCCTCGTGCTCGGAGAGCCAGTGCACCGCGTCCAGCACCGCGTGGTGCTCGACCGGGCTGCAGAGCACCCGGGTGCGGGCCGGGTCGGCGTCCCGGCGGGCCCAGTACAGGCCCTTGACCGCCAGGTTGTCGGACTCGGTGCCACCGCCGGTGAGCACGATCTCGCTCGGACGGGCGCCCAGCGACTCGGCCAGCGACTCGCGGGCCTCCTCGACCACCCGGCGGGCCCGGCGGCCGGCCGCGTGCAGGGACGAGGCGTTGCCGACCACCCCCAGGTGCGCCGTCATCGCGGCGATCGCCTCGGGCAGCATCGGCGTGGTCGCCGCATGGTCCAGGTATGGCATAACCATCCGATTGTAGAGGGCGACCCGGTCGGGGCCCCGGCTCGGTGCACCGATCCGGCCACCGGGCGCGCCCCGGCCGGACGGCGGAGTCCGGTACTGGTTTGTACCACCGCGCCACCCAGCGGTTAGCCTGACGGCCACTTCTCGAGCGAGTTTCCAGGGGGCGTCATGTCGCAGTCGGTCGACCGCGCGCTGACCCTGCTCGGCTCTCTCGGCGAGGGACCGCTCTCGCTGGAGCAGGCCGCGGGCAGCCTCGGAGTGCACAAGTCCACCGCGCTGCGGCTGCTGCGCACGCTGGAGGAGCACGGCTTCGTCCGGCGCCAGCCGGACCTGCGCTACCGGCTCGGCGGCCGGGTGCTCTCACTGGCCGACCGGGCACTGGAGGACTTCGACGTCCGGCAGGTGGCCGCGCCCTACCTGGCCGCGCTCAACGCGCGCTGCGGCTACACCGTCCAACTGGCCGTGCTGCACGACGGCGAGGTGCTCTACCTGGACGAGGTGGCCGGGCCGAGGGCGGCCCGGCCCTCCCGGATCGGGCGCCGGGCGCCGGTGACCGGGACGGCGGTCGGCCGGGTGCTGCTCGCCGGGCTGCCCGAGGACGGCGCCCGCGAGGAGGAACTGCCGCCCGAGCTCGCGGCGGTGCGCCTGCGCGGCTGGGCGGCGGAGTCCGCCGAGCACCGGGAGCCGGTGACCTGCGTGGCCGCGCCGGTCGCGGGCACCGGCGGGCGGACGGTCGCGGCCTGCGCGCTGAGCGCCCCGGCCAGTCAGGTGCGGCCGGCCGAGCTGGCCCGGATGGTGCCGGAGCTGCTCTGCACGGCCGAGGCGATCTCGCTCGCGTGCGGCGGCTCGCCTACTCCTCGCTGGTGCGAGAACCGTTGCGGTGCCAAGCCCGCGGGGCGCGCCAGCCGTACTTCAGCGCGAGCATCCGCAGCCCGAAGGCGGTGAGCGCGGCGGCGGTGCCGGTGGCCCCGGTGAGCCGGTCGGCGCCGATCAGCACGGCCACCAGGGCGGCGCCGACCAGGGCCGGGACGGCGTAGATCTCCCGGTCCCAGCGCAGCAGGGAGGGGATCTCCCCGGCCAGCACGTCGCGGATCACCCCGCCGCCGGCCGCGGTCACCATGCCGAGTGCGACGGCCGCGGCCGCGCCCAGCCCGTAGTCGTGCGCCTTGGCGGTGCCGGTGACGCAGAACAGGCCGAGGCCGAGGGCGTCCAGGGTCTGCACCGCACGGTTGATCCGCTCGACCTGGGGGTGCAGGAAGAACACCACCAGGCCGGCCGCGAGCGGCGTCACGAAGTAGCCGAAGTTGCTGAACGCGGCCACCGGGGTCGCCCCGATCACCAGGTCGCGGATCACCCCGCCGCCGAGCGCCGTGGCCTCCGCCAGTACGCAGATCCCGAAGATGTCCATGTTCTTGCGGACGGCGAGCAGGCCGCCGGAGAGGGCGAAGACGAAGATGCCGGCGAGGTCGAGGGACTGCTGCACGTCGGAGGGGAAGATCTGCGAGGTCACCACACAACTATGACCTGTGCGGAACCCTCCCCTCCGCCTGCGTCGGGCGGAGCCGGTCGTTCCCCTCGCTCCGCCCGGGGCTGCGATGGTCGTCGCTCCGGGCTGTGCTGGTCGTTCCCCTCGCCCGGCCCGGGGCTGCGATGGTCGTTCCCCTCGCTCCGCCCGGGGCTGTGCTGGTCGTTCCCCACGCTCCGCCCGGGGCTGCGATGGTCGTTCCCCTCGCTTCGCCCGGGGCTGTGCTAGTCGTTCCCCTCGCTTCGCTCGGGGAAGTGACACGCCACCTGGTGCCCCGTCTTCAGCGCCGCCAGCGGCGGCTCCTGGGCGGCGCACACGTCCTGGGCCTTCCAGCAGCGCGTCCGGAAGCGGCAGCCGCTGGGCGGGTTGATCGGCGAGGGCACGTCGCCCTTGAGCAGGATCCGCTCGCGGCCGGCCCGCTGGCGCCGGCGCGGGTCCGGTACCGGGACGGCCGACATCAGGGCGTTGGTGTACGGGTGCATCGGGCTGCGGTAGAGCGAGTCCCGGTCGGCGATCTCCACGATCTTGCCGAGGTACATCACCGCCACCCGGTCGGAGACGTGCCGGACCACCGAGAGGTCGTGCGCGATGATCAGGTAGGTCAGGCCCAGCTCCTGCTGGAGGTCGTCCAGCAGGTTGACCACCTGGGCCTGGATCGACACGTCCAGCGCGGAGACCGGCTCGTCCGCGACGATCATCTTGGGCCTCAGGGCGAGGGCCCGGGCGATGCCGATGCGCTGGCGCTGGCCGCCGGAGAACTCGTGCGGGTAGCGGTTGTAGTGCTCGGGGCTGAGCCCGCACAGCTCCAGCAGGTCCTGGACGGCCTTCTTGACCCCGCCCTCGGGCTCCACGCCCTGGAGCCGGAAGGGCGTGCTGACGATGGTGCCGACGGTGTGCCTGGGGTTCAGCGAGGAGTACGGGTCCTGGAAGATCATCTGGATGTCGCGGCGCAGCGGCCGCATCGCGCCGACGCCCAGGTGGGTGATGTCGGTGCCCTCGAACTCGATCTTCCCGCCGGTGGGCTCGTCGAGCCGGGTGACCAGCCGGCCCATGGTCGACTTTCCGCAGCCGGACTCGCCGACGACGCCCAGCGTCTCGCCGGCGTTGACCGTGAAGTCGATGCCGTCGACGGCCCGCACCGCGCCGGTCTGGCGCCGCAGCAGTCCACCGCGGATCGGGAAGTGCCGGGTCAGGCCGGTCACCTTCAGCAGCGGCTCGCGCTCGGGGGCAGGCGCAGGCGCGGGGATCGCGGCCGCCTGAGTGTCCGTCATCGGTTCTCTCCAGAAAGGTGGTACGAGGCCGGGCTCACAGCCGGGGCGCGATCTCTTCGGCGAAGATGCGGTGCCGCTCGTCGGCCGGCAGGTGGCAGGCCGCGAAGTGGCCGGGCGCGGCCTCGGCCAGCACCGGGACCTCGTCGGTGGAGCGTCCGCCGGTCAGCTGGGCGTACGGGCAGCGCGGGTGGAAGGCGCAGCCGGACGGCACGTTGATCAGGCTCGGCGGGGTGCCCCGGACCGGGACGAGCCGCTCCTGCAGCTCCCGGTCCAGGCGCGGCATCGATCCCAGCAGGCCCCAGGTGTAGGGGTGTTCGGGCGCGTCGAAGAGGGTCTCGGCCGGGCCGCGCTCGACGCACTTGCCGCCGTACATCACCAGGATGTCGTCGGCCAGCTCGGCGACCACTCCGAGGTCGTGGGTGATGATGATGACGGCGGACCCGAACTCGTCCTGGAGGTCGCGGATGAGGTCCAGGATCTGCGCCTGGACGGTGACGTCCAGGGCGGTGGTGGGCTCGTCGGCGATCAGCAGCGAGGGGTCGTTGACCAGGGCCATGGCGATCATCGCGCGCTGGCGCATGCCGCCGGAGAACTGGTGCGGGTAGTCGTCCACCCGGCGGTCGGGCTGCGGGATGCCGACCCGGTCGAGCATCTCGATCGCGCGGGTCCGGGCCTGCTTCTTGGAGGCCTGGGGGTGGTGCACCCGGTACGCCTCGACGATCTGCTGCCCCACCGTGTAGTAGGGGTGCATCGCGGTCAGCGGGTCCTGGAAGATCATCGCCATCTCGCGGCCGCGCAGTTGGCGCACCCGGTCCGGTCCGGCGGCGATCAGCTCCTCGCCGCCCAGCCGGATCTCGCCGGTGATCCGGGCCCGCTTGGAGCGGTGCAGGCCCATGATGCCCAGCGAGGTGACGGACTTGCCGGAGCCGGACTCGCCGACGATGCCCAGGGTGCGCCCCTTGTGCACGTCGAAGCTGACGCCGTCCACCGAGCGGACCAGGCCGTCGTCGGTGTCGAAGTGGATCCTCAGGTCGCGGACGGAGAGGAACGGCTCGCCCGACGGGGGCGACGCGGCGTCCGCCGGGGTCTTCTGGAGCTCGGTCACGAGAGCCTCACGCGGGGGTCGACGAGGGCGTACAGGAGGTCGACCACGAGGTTGCAGACGACGATGAAGAAGGCGGCCAGCAGGGTGACGCCGAGGACCTTGGGCAGGTCGTTGTCGGAGATCGCCTGGACGGCGAACTGGCCGACGCCCTTGAGCGAGAAGACCTGCTCGGTGATCAGCGCACCGCCGAGCAGCAGCCCGAGGTCCATGCCGAAGATGGTGACGATGGGGGTGAGCGCGGAGCGCAGCCCGTGCTTGACGACCACCTTCCGCTCGACCAGGCCCTTGGCCCGGGCGGTGCGGATGTAGTCCTCGCTCATCGTCTCCAGCATCCCGGCGCGGGTGAGCCGGGCGTAGAGCGCGGAGTAGAGGAAGGCCAGCGAGATCCACGGCAGGATCAGGTTGCGGGCCCACATCAGCGGGTCGGAGGTGAAGTCGACGTACTCGAGGTTGTCCAGGATCGGCCACTCGTAGCTGAAGACCGTCAGCAGCAGGGCGCCGGTGAAGAAGACCGGCAGCGAGACGCCGGCCAGCGCGACGCCCATGGAGAGCCGGTCGAAGATCGAGCGCGGCTTGAGCGCGGAGATCACGCCGGTGGTGACGCCGGAGACCAGCCAGAGCACCGCCGCGCCGATGGCGAGCGAGATGGTGACCGGGATCCGGCTGGTCATCTCCGGCCAGACCTCCAGGTGGTTCTTGAAGGAGTAGCCGAAGCAGGGCACGTGGCAGGTGGCCGGTTCCGGCCCGAACTTGTACTCGGCGCCGCTGACCAGGCCCTTGAGGAAGTTCCAGTACTGGGTGTACAGCGGCTGGTCGAAGCCGAGGTTCTGTTTGACCGCCGCGATCGCCTCGGGCGACGGGTTCTTCCCGATGTACTGCGCGGCCAGCTGGTCGGTGGTCTCGCCGGCGAAGCGCGGGAGCAGGAAGAAGATCGCGAAGGTGACCGCGCTGACGACCAGCAGCAGCACCGCGGCCGCGAGGATCCTGCGGATGATGTAGGCAAACACAGTTGGGCGGCTCCGGCGGCCGCCGCCGTCCGGGGTCTGCCGGACGGCGGCGGCCGCCGCTGCCTTCACCTGCCTTCAGGGATGCGGAGCCAGGCTCTTACTTGGTGGTGCCGATGTTCAGGTAGTCGTACTCCCCCGACCAGGCCGGGTTGGACCCGAGGTTGGTGGCGCTGTCCGGGCGGTACAGGAAGACCTTGAAGTCGGTGAGCGGGACGTAGACCGCGGACTCCATGACCTTCTTGTCGATGTCGCCGTAGATCTTCTCGCGGGCGGCCCGGTCCGGGTTGACCGCGGCGTCGTCGAGCAGCTTGTTGACGGCCGGGTCGTTCAGCTGGGCCAGGTTGCTGTTGCCGGACGCCTTGATCGCCCGGCCGTCGACGATCTGCTGCAGGAAGCCGTAGCCGGTCGGCCAGTCGGCGCCCCACTGCATCATCATCAGACCGATGTTGTGGTCCTGGGTGAACTGCGGCGCACCGGCCGAGTCCGTCAGGTACTTGCCCTGCGGGTACTGCTGGATCTCGACGTTGATGCCGATGTTCTTCAGCTGGGCCTGGATCTGGGTGGCCGCGGCGACCTCGGTGGCGCGCTCGGTGCGGGCGGACAGGACGGTGGTGAAGCCGCCGTCCTTGCCGCAGGCCTTCAGCGCGTCCTTGGCCTTGGCCTGGTCGCCCTTGTTGTCCTTGGTCTCGTACAGGTTGAAGTCCTGGTGGCCCGGGATGTCCGGCGGGAGGACGGTGTTGGCCACCTGGCCGCGGATCGGGCCGCCGAGCGCGGTCTGCACGGCGACCTTGTCGATCGCGTACTGGACGGCCTTGCGGCAGTCGACGTTGTCGAACGGCGCGACCTTGGTGTTGATCGCCATGTAGACCAGGCGGCCGCCGTAGGCGTTGTCGGTCTTGGCCTTGAGCTTCGGGTCGCGCAGGATCTGCGCCTGGGTCTGCGGGTCGACGCCGCCGCCGACCAGGTCGACCTGGGCGTTGCCGGCCAGCAGGTCCTTGTCGATGGTGGCCTGGTCGATGTTCATCTTGAGCACGATCTTGTCCGCGAGCTGCTTGCGGATCGGGTCGGTGCTCTTGTCCCAGTTGGTGTTCGGCACCAGGACGGCCTGCTTGCCGTCCTCGTAGGACTCGAACTTGTAGGCGCCCGAGGCCACGACGTGCTTCACGTAGTCGGCACCGGTGTCCTTGGCCTGCGGGACCGGCACCGTCTGCGGGGCGCTGACCAGGTAGTCGAAGTCGGCGAAGGGGTGCTGGAGGTGGAAGACGATCGTGGTGTCGTCCGGCGTCTCGATCGACTTCAGGTCGCCGGTCTTGTCCTTGTACGGGCCCTGGTACGGCGTCGGGTTGTCGACCAGCAGGTCGTGGAAGTAGGTCGGGCCGTTCGAGTTCACCTCGGGCGCGAAGTTCGAGCGCTCCACGGCGTACTTGACGTCCTTGGAGGTGATCGGGGTGCCGTCGTCGTACTTCAGGCCCGCGCGCAGCTTGTAGGTCCAGGTCAGGCCGTCCGCGCTGGGCTGGCCCAGCGACTCGGCGAGGTCCGGGACGAGCTTGTTGCCGTCCGCGCCGGCCGCCGGGTTGAAGGTGGTCAGCGGACGCCCGTACAGGCGCGAGAAGTTGTAGATGTACGCGTAGTAGGTGTTGCCCGGGTCGAGGGAGTCCGGGGTGCCCTTCATCTCGTAGGTGACCGTCCCGCCCTTCTTGTCCGAGGCGTTGACGATCTGCTTGGTGGCCGCGTCGGCGCCGCCGCTCGAGTCGTTGGAGCTTGCCGAGGAGGACTTGGCGTCGCCGCTCTTGGAGCTGGACGAGCAGCCGGTGACGACCAGGACCACGGCGGCGGCCGCGGCGGTCAGCGCGACGGTACGGGACCTACGCATGGGTGAGATCAACCCCTTGAGGATGTGGAGGAGGAAAGGCGCCCTGACGCTGGGTCAGTTGCTCTTGGGATCGAGGGCGTCACGCAGCCCGTCGCCGAGCAGGTTGAACGCGAGCACGGTGATGAAGATCGCCAGGCCGGGGACCACCATGTACTGGGGGTCCACCTGGTAGTAGTTCTTCGCGTCGGCGAGCATGCCGCCCCAGGAGGACTGCGGGGGCTGGATGCCGACGCCGAGGAAGCTCAGGCCGGCCTCGAAGAGGATGTTGGTCGGGATCAGCAGGGTCGAGTAGACCAGGATCGGGCCGACCAGGTTCGGCAGCAGCTCCTTGAACAGGATGAACGGGCCGCGGGCGCCGAGGCTGCGGGCGGCGTGGACGAACTCCCGCTCGCGCAGCGAAAGGGTCTGTCCGCGCACGATCCGGCCCATGTAGGGCCAGTTGAAGAAGCCGATCACGAAGATCAGCACCATGATGTGCAGCGGGAGGCCGTGCAGGCCGAACGCGCCGCCCTGGAGCGAGGCGGAGATCGCGATGGCGAAGAGCAGCAGCGGGAACGCCAGGAAGACGTCCATCAACCGGCTGATCAGGGTGTCCACCCAGCCGCCGTAGTAACCGGCCATCACGCCGAGCACGGTGCCGAGGGTGTTGGACAGCACGGTCGCGCCGAAGGCGACCAGCAGGGAGACCCACGAGCCGTCGACCACGCGGGCGAGCAGGTCGCGGCCCTGCAGGGGGTCGATGCCGAGCAGGTGGTCCCCGCTCATCCCGCCCCAGTCCCCGAGCGGCAGGCCGCCGAGGTCGGCGTCCAGCAGGTCCGTGTTCGGCTGGTCGGGGTCGAGCCCGAACAGGGCCTCGATCGGCCCGGACAGCACGGCGAGCAGGATCAGCAGGATCACCACGATGCCGCCGGCGACGGCGGCCTTGTCCCGCTTGAAGCGGGTCCAGGCGATCCGACCGAGGGAACGGCCCTCGATCGTCTTGGCCGGGCTCGCGGTGGCTGGCGCCTCCGGTTCGTTCCCGGCGGTGGTCACGGATGCGGTCATGGTCAGTTGGTCCCCTCGCCGACGGTGGCCGGCCCACGGGTGCCGGGCGCCGGCTTCGGCGGTGCGGCTGCGGACGTGCGGAGGTGCTTAGGAGGAGCGGTGCGCGCGGCAGTGCGTCGTGCACAGGCACTGCCACCACGCGGGATGGGCGTCGCGTGGTCGAGCTGTCGGCGTGCGCGCTCACCTTTGTGGGGTTTCCAGTACGCGCGATGCGTTGCGCAGAACTCTCTGTCATGCGAACTGGCTTGCGCCAGCCCTGACAAGCGACAGATGCCCAACTGTGATCTGCGCGCATGCACCTCCCCGGTCTTCGGCATATCCCTCTTCACACGGCTGTAACAGCCATGTCAAGATGGGCGGACTTCGGGAACGGGAAATTCGTCCGGAAAGCACCGAAGCCGACCTGATGGCGAATCAGGTCGGCTTGGTGAATATGCGTTTGGCCCCGGGTTTGTCAGCGGCCCGGGTATCCGGGCCACGACCGCGGCCCCTGCGGCTGCCCCCAGCCCGGCGCGTTCGGCTGCGGGCCGTAGGACCACCCCGGCGCCGGCTGCCCCGGCAGCGACTGCGCCGGGTACGGCACCGGCGGGTACGGGCCGGTCAGCGGGCGCCCCGCCTCCCGGTCGAAGAACGGCCGGGCGTTGGCGCGCATCCACAGCGCCACCGGGTCGTACTCGTCGGCCATCGCCACGGTGGACACCGCGAGCCCCTCGGGCGCCACCGCGATCGCCCGCTGCATCAGCGCCCGCACCGCCTCCACGGCCGGCGGCGAACTCTCGTAGAGGTCCAGGCCGATCGCCAGGTACGGCTCCCCCACCGCGGGCTGCACCCAGGCCCGGCGCAGCGCCCGCACCGCGCGCACCTCGCCGGCCTGCCGCTCCAGCAGCGCGAAGAACTGCTGGGCGTTCACCTGCGGCTCGCTCAGCTTCAGGGGGCCGGCCGGCAGCCGGTCCAGACCCGCGGCGATCCGCCGCAGGTCCGCCCACGGCACGCCGACCCCGCCGCCGGGGGCGTGCGGGTTGAGCCACAGGCCCCAGCGGGTGCGGTACAGCGAGGCGGCGATCTCCCGCCCGGAGATGACCTCGTGGGCCCGGGCCCAGCCGGAGGCCGTCAGCTGCTCGAGCGAGGTCACGGCCGGGGCGTAGCCGTGGCCGCTGATCTCCATGTTCCCGTACTGCGCGTCCGGGCTGCCCGGCGTGCCGTGCCAGAGCAGCATCCAGACCTGGCCGTCGGCGAGCGCGTGCAGCAGCCGCTCGTACGCGTCGTAACGCTCCGGCGCGACGTCGCGCAGGGCGCGCTCCAACGCGCCCGGATCCGCCGGGCGCCCGGCCGGCGCCTGGCCCCAGGGGCCCGGCCCACCGCCCGTTCCCGCTCCCGCACTCATGCGCCCACCTCGCCGCGCCTCTTTCCTCAACCCAGCCGGCCCGTCAGCCGCCTGCACGCACCCTATGGCGCGGCACCGGCCACCGCCACGGCGACGTGCTCACGAACGATCCCCGCTCACATCCGCGTATGGAAAGGCAGTACCCGGGTGAGCAGCCACTCGACCACCGGGTCGTCGGCGAGGTCGAGCAGCACGAGGTGGACGCCGCCCGGCAGCGGCGCGGTTCCCAGCGCCCGGCCGAGCGCCTCGTTCACCGCGCCCGGGTCGGCCGGGGCGGCCGGATCCAACTGGACGCCCACGAACATCACGGTCGGCTCGCCCTCGATGCTGGCCAGCGCCCGGCGCGCGGTCAGCACCCCCGGCAGCGCCGACAGTTCGGCCCGGCAGGCGGCCAGGAAGTGCTCCGGGTCCTCGCCCGGCACCGGCTCGCGCAGCGCCACCCGGCCGCCGGTCGGCGCCTCCGGCTGGTCCCAGCGGTCCTCCCGCGGCCCGCGGCGCAGCTCCGCCACGCCCTGCGGCGGCACCGGGATGCCCACCGCGGCCTCGGGATTGACCGCGATGCCCACGCCCAGCGGCAGTCCGCGGGCGAACTCCCAGGCCGGCGCGATCGCGAAGGCCATCCCCGGCGCCTGCTGCAGGAACACCTCCTGCGAGGAGAACACCGGCACGTACGGGTCCCCGGCCAGTTCGACGGTCGGCAGGTCCAGCGACTGCCCGGCCGGATCGCCGCCGGCCGGCAGCGGGATCCACACCTGGCTGCGGGCCAGTACCTCGATCACCCGCGGCGTCGCGCCGGGGTCGCCCAGCGCGGCCGTCAGCACCTGCTCCAGCTCGTTGGCCGGCCAGGCGCCGCCCGGCGGCGCCGCCTCCGGGCCGCCCCACCCCTGCTGCTGCTCCACCGGGTACTCCATGCGCCGCCGATCCGCCCTCGTGCCGGTCGGCCGCCCACTGCTGCGCCGACGCGCAGAAGTCTAGGGGCCCGGTGGGACGCCGGTCGGGCGCCGGTCGGGCACGGGTTCGACTTCGGGCGGTGTGACCGGGCCCCCCTCCCCCCGCGCCCGTGGACGTGCCATGATGTGCGCGTCCGACGGCATGCGCCGCGGGCCCCCACAACTCCACACCGGCCGCTCGAACCCGCGCGGGAGAGTCCGGAGTGCCGCCCAGGCGGTACGGCCGGCGCCGAAGGAGCAAGTCCTCCCCGGAATCTCTCAGGCCCCCTTACCGCACGGGTTAGGCACATCTGGAAAGCGGCGCCCGGCCCTGTCGCGCGCCCACCCACGGTGCAAGCCGCCATGCTGTCCTGGATGCTGGAAACAGCTGCGGGCAGGTGGGCGGTGAAGCTCTCAGGTTCGACGACAGATGGGGAGACCCACGCCGCCGCATGCCCGCGCGCAGGGTCGGTCCCCGAGCGGGTCCCGTCCCGGCGCGTGCACCCCTGAGTGCCCCGACCGAGGAGTTCCTGGCCATGTCGTCCCTCCGCCTGACCGCGCTCGACGCGCTGCACCGCGCCCTCGGCGCGACCATGACCGACTTCGCCGGCTGGGACATGCCGCTGCGCTACGGCAGCGAGCGCGAGGAGCACCTCGCCGTCCGCACCAAGGCCGGTCTGTTCGACCTCTCGCACATGGGCGAGATCACCGTCACCGGCCCGCAGGCCGGCGAGATGCTGGACCACGCGCTGGTCGGCTTCGTCTCCGCGCTGGGCGTGCTGCGCGCCCGCTACACGATGATCTGCGCCGAGGACGGCGGCATCCTGGACGACCTGATCGTCTACCGGCTGCGCGAGGACGCCTTCCTGGTCGTCGCCAACGCCTCCAACGCCCAGCTGGTCCTGGACGAGCTGATCGCCCGCGCCAAGGGCTTCGACGCCGTCGTCACCGACGACCGCGACACCTACGCCCTGATCGCCGTCCAGGGCCCGGAGTCCACCGCGATCCTGGCCGGAACCACGGACGCCGACCTGCCCGGCCTGAAGTACTACGCGATCCTCCCGGCCCGGGTCGCCGACCGCGACGTGCTGCTGGCCCGCACCGGCTACACCGGCGAGGACGGCTTCGAGATCTTCTGCCACCCGGGCGACGCCGAGGACGTCTGGCAGGCGCTGACCGCCGCCGGCGAGGGCCGCGGCCTGGTGCCGTGCGGGCTGTCCTGCCGCGACACCCTGCGCCTGGAGGCGGGCATGCCGCTGTACGGGCACGAGCTGTCCACCGACCTCACCCCCTTCGACGCGGGCCTGGGCCGGGTCGTCCGCTTCGACAAGACGACCAACGACGGCGCCTTCGTCGGCCGCAAGGCGCTGGAGCAGGCGGCCGCCGCGGCCGAGGCCAACCCGCCGAAGGTGCTGGTCGGCCTGGTCTCCGAGGGCAAGCGGGTGCCCCGCGCCGAGTACACCGTGGTCTCCACCGAGGGCGATCCGATCGGCCGGATCACCTCGGGCGCGCCGTCCCCGACCCTGGGCAAGCCGATCGCGATGGCCTACGTCGACGCCGCCCACGCCGCCCCCGGCACCACCGTCGCGGTGGACGTGCGCGGCAAGCACGAGCCGGTCCAGGTCGTGGCGCTGCCGTTCTACAAGCGCGCCCGCTGAGCCCGCCCCGGCCGGGCCCGCGGGCCCGGCCGGCCCCGTCCTTCCCCCATACCCGCACGTCGGAGCCGTCCGCCTGGCGGCCCGCTTCGTCGTACCCGCTTCCCAACCTGGAGA
>NZ_JBEPAK010000089.1:0-25979 GCF_040298565.1 Kitasatospora sp. NPDC001539
CGTCTTCCTCCGCTCGCGCTCGGGCCACGACCGGGCCAACCTGCTCTGGACCCTCGACACCGCCACCGGCGAGGAGCGGATCGCCGCCGATCCCGGACGGCGCGTCCGGCGGCGGGGGGTCGACCTGCTCGGTTCCGGTCAGGCGTCGAGCTTCTCGCGCTCGGGCCGGGCGGCCTGGGCGGCCTTCCTGGAGGCGCGCAGGCTGGTGAAGGTGGTCACGGTCAGCACCACGACGATGAAGCCGAGCGAGAACGGGATGCCGATCTCCGGGGCCCAGGTCGCGCCCGCCTCGTGCGCGGCGTGCAGGACCAGCTTCACGCCGATGAAGCCGAGGATCACCGAGAGGCCGTAGCTCAGGTGGACCAGCTTCTTCAGCAGGCCGCCGATCAGGAAGTACAGCTGGCGCAGGCCCATCAGGGCGAAGGCGTTGGCGGTGAACACGATGTACGGGTCCTGGGTGAGGCCGAAGATGGCCGGGATCGAGTCCAGGGCGAACAGCACGTCCGTGGTGCCGATCGCCAGCATGACGATCAGCATCGGGGTGATCAGCCGGCGGCCGTGCTCCCGGACGAGCAGCTTGGTGCCGCGGTAGTCCTCGGTGGCCGGGAAGCGCCGGGTGATCGACTTCAGCAGTCGGTTCTCCTCGAACTCCTCGTCCTCCTCCTCGGCCCGGGCCTCCTTGATCAGCTTCCAGGCCGTCCAGATCAGGAACGCGCCGAAGATGAAGAACACCCAGGAGAACTGGGCCACCAGCGCCGCGCCGCCCGCGATGAACACCGCCCGGAGCACCAGCGCGATGATCACGCCGAACATCAGCACCCGCTGCTGGTAGGCCCTGGGCACCGCGAACTTGCCCATGATCAGGATGAACACGAAGAGGTTGTCGACGCTGAGCGACTTCTCGGTGATGTAGCCGGCGAAGAACTCGCCCGCCGGCCGTCCGCCGGAGTGCCACCAGAGGAACCCGCCGAAGAGCACCGCCAGCACGACCCAGACGGCCGTCCAGATCCCGGCCTCCTTGACCGAGACCTCGTGCGGCTTGCGGCCTCCGATGAAGAAGTCGGCCACGATCAGTGCGATCAGCACACCGATCGTGGTGACCCACATGGTTACGGAAACGTCCATGACTGCTCCTCCGGCAGCTAGGCGAGACGGTCATCGTCACTGCCGGAGGTCTCTTCCGCCCTTCGGGCCAGCGCCCCGGGGCGCCACGACGGGCACCCGTGATGACGGGGTCGGCTGTCGAGGAATACTCCCCTCCGCTGCCATCGAGAGTAACAGGAAAGGCAAAGGAAGGTAAAGAAGGTAAAAAAGCCACCCCGAGGGAGCGCCTCGAGGGAACGCCCAGGGGGCGCCGCCCTACAGGAACGGCTCGATCGCCGGCAGCAGGTCCTGGAAGGTCCGCCCCTTGGCCGGGGCGCCGATCGCCTGCATCTCCCAGCCCCCGTTGCCGTCCCGGACCACCTTCGCCATGATCTGCCCGGTGTGCGGCCCGCCGCCCGCCAGCTCGTACCGGGCCAGCTCCACCCCGGTGGTCTCGTCCAGCAGCCGGCAGTGCGCCCGGCTCACCTCGGCGAAGGTCTGCCCGGTGTACGAGCTGACCGTGAACACCACCTGGGTGATGTGCGCCGGCACGTGCATCAGGTCGACCAGGATGGCCTCGTCGTCCTCGGCGCCGGAGCCGCCCTCCAGGTTGTCCCCGGTGTGCCGCACCGAGCCGTCGGTGGACTCCAGGTGCTGGAAGAACACCACGTCGGACGGGGTCCGCTCGGCGTACAGCAGTGCCGACGCGTCCAGGTCGATCTTCCTCGTCCGGCTGCCGAACAGGCCCCGCTTCGGAGCGGCCTGCCAGCCGAGCCCCATCCGGACCACGGTCAGGCTGCCGCCCGCGCCCTTCTGGAGGCTGACCCGCTGCCCCTTGGCAAGATTCACCGACACGACGTTGTCCTCTCTGCCGACCGCGCGGTCGTACCCGCGCGGCTCCCCGGTGGAACACCCCGTCGCCGTCCCCCGGCTGAGGCCCCCTCTGCAAGACCGGCCCGCCACCCCGTCCCGGAGGCGCGATGCCGCAGGCCAGCCTAGGCCCTGCGGCACCCCCGACTCCTCCGAGTTACCCGATTTGTGGCAAGGATGAGACACCGCCGGGCGGTTGCCCCCCACTGGCGCGGGGAAAGGCGACGACCCCGGCCGGCTCGCCCCCGCCGGGGCGCGGTCACGCCACGCCGGCCTCGCGCATCTGCCGCAGTTCCTTCTTCAGCTCCTTGACCTCGTCGCGCAGCCGCGCCGCTACCTCGAACTGGAGGTCGGCGGCGGCCGTGTGCATCCGGTCCGTCATCTCCTGGATGAGGTCCGCGAGCTCGGCGGCCGGCAGCGACTTGGCGGGCTTGCGCTCCGAGCCGAGCATCGGCACCGGAGCCTTGCCGGCCTTCTGGCCGGCGCCGCGGTAGCCGGTGGAGAGCAGCTCGTCGGTGTCCACGTCCTCGCGGGCGAGGGTGTCCAGGATGTCGCCGATCTTCTTCCGCAGCGGCTGCGGGTCGATCCCGTGCTCCTTGTTGTAGGCCTGCTGCACGGCCCGGCGGCGATTGGTCTCCTCGATCGCCTTCTCCATCGAGGGGGTGATCCGGTCCGCGTACATGTGCACCTGGCCGGAGACGTTGCGCGCGGCGCGGCCGATCGTCTGGATGAGCGACGTGCCGGAGCGCAGGAAGCCCTCCTTGTCGGCGTCCAGGATCGCCACCAGCGACACCTCGGGCAGGTCCAGGCCCTCGCGCAGCAGGTTGATGCCGACCAGCACGTCGAACCGGCCGGCGCGCAGCTCGCGCAGCAGCTCGACGCGGCGCAGGGTGTCCACGTCGCTGTGCAGGTACCGGACCCGGATGTCCAGGCCGAGCATGTAGTCGGTGAGGTCCTCGGCCATCTTCTTGGTCAGCGTCGTGACCAGGACGCGCTCGTCCCGCTCGACCCGCTTGCGGACCTCGTGCACCAGGTCGTCGATCTGGCCCTCGGTCGGCTTGACGATCACCTCGGGGTCGATCAGACCGGTCGGACGGATGATCTGCTCGACCTGGCCGTCCCCGCGGGACAGCTCGTACGGGCCCGGCGTCGCCGACAGGTAGACCGTCTGCCCGATCCGCTCCAGGAACTCCTCCCACTTCAGCGGGCGGTTGTCCATCGCGGACGGCAGCCGGAACCCGTGCTCGACGAGGGTGCGCTTGCGCGAGGCGTCGCCCTCGTACATCGCGCCGATCTGCGGGACGGTGACGTGCGACTCGTCGATGACCAGGAGGAAGTCCTCCGGGAAGTAGTCCAGCAGGGTGTTCGGCGGGGAGCCGGGCGCGCGGCCGTCGAAGTGCATCGAGTAGTTCTCGACGCCGGAGCAGGTGCCGATCTGGCGGAGCATCTCGATGTCGTACGTGGTCCGCATCCGCAGCCGCTGGGCCTCCAGCAGCTTGCCCTGCTTCTCCAGCTTGGCGAGCGTCTGCTCCAGCTCCTGCTCGATGCCGGTGATCGCCCGTTCCATGCGCTCGGGGCCGGCCACGTAGTGCGAGGCGGGGAAGACGTAGATCTGCTCGTCCTGGCTGATGATCTCGCCGGTGAGCGGGTGCAGGGTGTAGAGCGCCTCGATCTCGTCGCCGAACATCTCGATCCGGACGGCCAGCTCCTCGTAGACCGGGAAGATCTCGATGGTGTCGCCGCGGACCCGGAAGGTGCCCCGGGTGAAGGCCAGGTCGTTGCGGGCGTACTGGATGTCCACGAAGCGGCGCAGCAGCACGTCGCGGTCGATCTCCTGGCCGACCTTGAGCGGGACCATCCGGTCCACGTACTCCTGCGGCGTGCCGAGGCCGTAGATGCACGAGACGGAGGCGACCACGACGACGTCGCGGCGGGTGAGCAGCGAGTTGGTCGCCGAGTGCCGCAGCCGCTCGACCTCCTCGTTGATCGAGGAGTCCTTCTCGATGTAGGTGTCCGTCTGCGGGACGTACGCCTCGGGCTGGTAGTAGTCGTAGTACGAGACGAAGTACTCGACCGCGTTGTTGGGCAGCAGCTCGCGGAACTCGTTCGCCAGCTGGGCGGCCAGCGTCTTGTTCGGCGCCATCACCAGGGTGGGGCGCTGCAGCCTCTCGATCATCCAGGCCGTGGTGGCCGACTTGCCGGTGCCGGTGGCACCGAGCAGCACGACGTCCTTCTCCCCTCCCTTGATGCGCCGCTCCAGCTCGGCGATCGCCGCCGGCTGGTCACCGTTCGGCTGGAAGGGGCTGACGACCTCGAAGGGCGCCACGGACCGCTCAATACTCGTGATGGGACGCACGCATCCACCGTACGACCCACCACTGACAAGCGGCGCCTACTTCGCGCTGTCCCGGGCCAGCGCGACCAGGCGGGAGATGGCGCGCAGGTACTTCTTGCGGTAGCCGCCGCGCAGCATGTCCTCGGGGAAGACCTGGTCGAAGGGCAGGCCGGAGGCGGTGATGGGCAGCTCGCGGTCGTACATCCGGTCGGCCAGGACGACCAGGCGCAGCGCGGTGGACTGGTCGTCGACCTGGCGCACACCGCGCAGGCAGACGGCGGTGACGTCGTCCAGCAGCGCGCCGTAGCGGCTGGGGTGGACGGCGGAGAGGTGGGCCAGCAGGGCGTCGAAGTCGTCCAGCGAGGCGCCGGGGGTGCGGGCGGCGACGGCCTCGACGGTCTCGTCGGGGTACGGCGGCGGGGCGTCCGGCAGGCCGCGGTGGCGGTAGTCCTGGCCGTCGATCCGCATCGGGCGGAAGTGCGCGGACAGGCCCTGGATCTCGCGCAGGAAGTCGGCGGCGGCGAAGCGGCCCTCGCCGAGCTTCTCCGGCAGGGTGTTCGAGGTGGCGCACAGCTTGACGCCGCTGTCGACGAGGCGGCCGAGCAGGGTGGAGACCAGCACGGTGTCGCCCGGGTCGTCCAGCTCGAACTCGTCGATGCAGAGCAGCTTGTGGCCGGAGAGGGTCTGGACGGCCTGCTGGAAGCCGAGCGCGCCGACCAGGTTGGTCAGCTCGACGAAGGTGCCGAAGGCCTTGGGCCCGGGGGCGGCGTGCCAGAGCGAGGCGAGCAGGTGGGTCTTGCCGACGCCGTAGCCGCCGTCGAGGTAGACCCCGGCGGGGCCGGTGGGCGCGGGGGCGGAGCGGCGGAACCAGCTGCGCTTGGGCGCGGAACCGTTTCCTCCCGCGAGGGTGCCGGCGAACTGCTCCAGGACCTGGACGGCCTCGTACTGGCTGGGCTGGGTCGGGTCCGGGAGGTAGGTGCCGAAGCTCACGTCGGCGAACCGGGGCGGCGGGACCATCTCGGCGACCAGCCGCTCCGCGGGCACGACGGGGCGGCGTTCGGTGAGCGCGATCGGGTCGCCGGCGGGGCTCGCGGCGGCTATGGACTCGGTCGCGGTGGCGGGGCGGGAGGCTGCGGGCACATCAGTAGAGGGTACGCCTCGCCTCCGCGCCCTTCGCACCGCCTCCGGACGGCCCCGGTGGAACACTGAGGACATGCAACAGTTGATCAGCCCTCTGGACGAGCCGGTCGCCGACCCGGCCGCACTGGAATCGCTCGCCGCCGTGTACGCGTACCCCGACCAGGTGAACCGGGGGCGCCCGTGGCTGCGCGCCAACATGGTGGCCGGACTGGACGGCGCGGCGAGGCTCGACGGCCAGTCCGAGGGCCTGTCCGGCGACGCCGACAAGCGCATCTTCGGGGTGCTGCGCGCCCTGGCGGACGTGGTGCTGGTGGGCGCCGAGACGGTCCGCGTGGAGGGCTACCGGCCGGCCAGGGCCCGCAAGGAGTTCGCGGCGGCGCGGGCGGCGGCGGGGCAGGCACCGGCCCCGGCGATCGCCATCGTGAGCCGCTCGCTGGACTTCGACCTGGGCGCGCCGCTGTTCACGGAGCCGCTGGTCCCCACGGTGGTGATCACCGTCGAGGACGCCGCGCCGGAGCGCCGCCGGGAGGTCGCCGAGGTGGCCGACCTGGTGGTGGCCGGGCGGCGCTCGGTGGACATGCGGGCGGCCGTGGCCGCCCTGGCGCAGCGGGGCTGGACGCGGTTGCTGACCGAGGGCGGGCCGCGCCTGCTGGGGCAGCTGGCGGCGGCGGACGTGGTGGACGAGCTGTGCCTGTCGCTCGCCCCGCTGCTCACGGGGGGCGACGCGCCGCGCATCCTCCGCGATGCGGAAATGCCGGACGTGCAACGGATGCGGCTGGTCTCATTGATCGAGCAGAAAGGATTCCTCTTCACCCGCTACCTGCGTCACCTGGGCTCGGACGACCCCGTGACCCCCCGATCGTGATCCCGTTATGCGATGCCGGGGCCCGGGGGCCGGCCACTGGAAGGGACTCACGTGTTCAAGACGGTACTGATGATCGAAAAGGCTCTCTCGGACGCGGACGTGGAGCTCGTCACCACGCTCCACGGCGACGAGAAGGTGTCCTTCGTCGTCCTGATGCAGCCGCGCGGCAAGCAGGACGAACTGCTGCGGGCGCTGGACGACGTCGCCCTCGGCCACCTCGACAAGGTGGTGCGCGAGCACGACGAGTCCGAGAGCGCCCCGACCGTGGCCGGCGAATCGCTCGAACACAGCCTGCGCCACCTGCGCCGGGCCGGGGCCGAGGCGGTCGGCGAACTGGTCGCGGACAAGCCGCTGGAGCGGCTGCGCGCGGTGGTCGAGGAACACCGGGCGGACGAGGTGGTGGTGCTCACCTCACCGCACTTCGTGGAGGAGTTCTTCCACCGCGACTGGGCCTCCCAGGCCCGGCACAAGGTAGGGGTCCCGGTGCTGAGGCTGTTCGCCAGCGACTCCTAGCCGCGGCGCCCGTGGTGCAGAATCGTCCTTGCGGTCCCGCCCGCGGGGACGATTCGCACGTTCCCGCACAGCGCCGTGATCCACCTGCCCGCCCTCCCCTCCCCGCCCGCCGCCGGGCGCGAGGGGCCCATCGCCCGTACGGAGCCACGCCTTGAACGACGCCGCGCACGACCTGCACGCCCCGCACTTCATCGGCATCGGCGGCGCCGGGATGTCCGGCCTGGCGAAGATCCTCGCAGTGCGCGGCGCCAGCGTCTCCGGCAGCGACTCCAAGGAGTCCGAGACCGTCCTCGCACTGCGCGCCCTCGGCGCGACGGTGCACATCGGCCACGCCGCCGAGCACGTGCCGGACGGCACCAGCAGCGTGGTCGTCTCGAGCGCCATCCGCGCCGACAACCCGGAGCTGGCCGCCGCCCGCGAGCGCGGCATCCCGGTGGTGCACCGCTCCGACGCACTGGCCGCGCTGATGGGCGGCCGCCGCGCGCTGGCGGTGGCCGGCACCCACGGGAAGACCACCACCACCAGCATGCTCGCCGTGGCCCTCGGCGAGCTGGGCCTGGACCCGTCCTACGCGATCGGCGGCGACCTCGACGCACCCGGCTCCAACGCCCACCACGGCACGGGCGAGATCTTCGTCGCCGAGGCCGACGAGAGCGACCGCAGCTTCCACAAGTACGCGCCCGAGGTGGCGATCGTGCTCAACGTGGAGCTGGACCACCACGCCAACTACGCCTCGATCGAGGAGATCTACGAGTCCTTCGAGGCCTTCGCCGACCGGATCACCCCCGGCGGCACCCTGGTGGTCTCGGCGGACCACGACGGCGCCCGCGAGCTGACCTCCCGGGTGGCCGGGCGCGAGGGGCTCACCGTGGTGACCGTCGGCTCGGCCGAGGACGCCGACCTGCGCGTCCTGTCCGTGGTCGCCCGCGGCATGACCAGCGAGGTCACCGTCCTGCTGGACGGCTCCGAGCTGACCTTCACCGTGTCCGTCCCCGGCCGGCACTACGCCCACAACGCGGTCGCCGCGCTGGCCGCCGGCGTCGCGCTGGGCGTGCCCGCCGCCGACCTGGCCAAGGCGATCGGCGCCTACACCGGCGTGCGCCGCCGGCTGCAGCTCAAGGGCGAGGCGGCCGGCGTGCAGGTGATCGACTCCTACGCCCACCACCCGACCGAGATGACCGCCGACCTGGAGGCGATCCGCGAGGGCCTGGACGGCGCGGGCCGCGTCCTGGTGGTGTTCCAGCCGCACCTGTTCAGCCGGACCCAGCAGCTCGCCGAGGAGATGGGCCGGGCCCTGGCGCTCGCCGACGCCTCGGTGGTGCTGGACATCTACCCCGCCCGCGAGGACCCGATCCCGGGCGTCACCAGCGAGCTGATCATCGACGCCGCCCGACGGGCCGGTGCCGACGTCACCGCCGAGCACGACTTCGCCGCCGCCCCCGCCCTGCTGGCTGGCCTGGCCCGCCCGGGGGACCTGCTGCTCACCATGGGCGCGGGCGACGTCACCAACCTGGGGCCCGAAATTCTCGAGCACCTCGCGAACGTTGCCTCCAACGTCTGATCCGAGCCGAGCGGGAGTCGTGATGAGCTACGAGATCCAGAAGACCGAGGCCGAGTGGCGCGCCCAGCTCAGCCCCGAGGAGTACCACGTGCTCCGCGAGGCCGGCACCGAGCGCCCGTTCACCGGCGAGTACACCGACACCAAGACGGTCGGCGTCTACAGCTGCCGGGCCTGCGGGGCCGAGCTGTTCAGCTCCGAGACCAAGTTCGACAGCCACTGCGGCTGGCCCTCGTACTACGCGCCGCTGGCCGGGGACCGGGTCGAGTACATCGAGGACAACTCGCTCGGCATGCGCCGGGTCGAGGTGCGCTGCGCCCGCTGCGGCGGGCACCTGGGGCACGTCTTCGAGGGCGAGGGCTACGGCACCCCGACCGACCAGCGGTACTGCATCAACAGCGTCTCGCTGACGCTCAAGCCGGCGGAGTAGCGCCGGGCGGCGCCGAGCAGCGCGGCCGGTGGAGGGCCCGGGCGGTGACCGTCCGGGCCTTCGCGCTGTCCGGCCGCCGGGGCGCCGGGACGCCTGGCCGGTGCGGACCGTCCGGCCGTCCGGTCGACCAGGGCTCCCGATGTGCCGGGCTGTCCGGTCGGCCAGGCGTTCCGATGTGCCGGGCTACCCGGCCAGCGGGGCGAAGCGGACCGGCAGGTGCACCAGGGCCCGGTGGAACGGACCCGGGCGCCAGAGCAGGTCCTCGGCCGGGGTGGCCAGTTCGAGGTCGCTGAGCCGGCTGCCCAGCTGCTCGATCGCGGTGATCGCGATCAGCAGGGCCGGGTCCCGGGCCGGGCAGGCGTGCGGGCCGGCCGCCCAGGCCAGATGGGCGCTCTCGCCGCTGCGCAGTTCGGCGTCGTCGACGGGCGGCGCCGCCTGGGAGTTGGCGGCCGCGTACGAGACCAGCACCAGCGAGCCGGCCCTGATCTCCCGGCCGTGGAAGACGATGTCGTAGCGCGGGTAGTGGGCGGAGAGGTTGGCCATCGGCGGCTCCCGCCAGAGCACCTCGTCGATCGCCTGGTGGGCGGTCATCGCGCCGCCGAACAGCGAACCGGCGTAGCGGGCGTCGGTGAGCAGGCGCAGCAGGGCGTTGCCGATGAGGTTGGTGGTCGGCTCGTGTCCCGCGATCATGGTCAGGGTGATCTGGCGGATCACCTCGTCGTCGTCCAGCCCGACCGGGTGGGTGGTGAACCAGGAGGCGAGGTCGTGCCGGGGGCGCTCGCGGCGCTCCGCGACCATCGCGGTGACCACCTCGACGAGGTCGCCGTAGGCCGCGCCGGCCCGCTCGGTGGACTCGATCAGCCCGGTGATCGCGGCGACCACCCGGGCGTGCTGCTCCTCGGGCACGCCGAACCAGGTGGTCAGCACGAAGGCGGGCAGCTGGCGGGCGTACTCGGCGATCAGATCGGCCCGGCCGACCGCCGCGAACCGGTCGATCAGCCGGTGGGCCGCCTCCGCGACCTGCCGCTGGAGCCGGTGCGGCTCGAACAGGGCGAGGGCGTCGGTGATCACCGCCCGGTAGCGGGCGTGGGTCTCGCCGTCGCTGAAGAGGGCGGTGGGGCGGTAGCCGAGCACCGGCAGCAGCGGCGAGTCCGGCGGGACGGTCCGCTGCCAGACGCGGGAGTCCTTGGAGAAGGTGTCGGTGTCGCGCAGCAGGTCCAGTGCGGCCTGGTAGTCGGTGACCAGCAGCGCCTCCACCCCGGGCGCGATCTCCACCGGGGCGACGGCGCCGTGGCCGCGCAGCCGCTCGTACACCAGCTGCGGGTCGGCCGCGAAGACCGGGCCGTAGATCGGGGTCGGGCGGGTCTCGACGGTCACGGGGCCTCCTGGGCGGCGGCGGGGGCGGGAGTGGCGGTGGCGGGCGCGGGAGGGGCGACGGGGGCAGGCTCGGGAGTGGCGGCGGGCAGGGTGTCGAGGACGTGCTCGGCCAGGGCGATCAGCGCGTCGAGGCTGCTCCCGCGCTCGCGGGCGTCGCAGAGCAGCAGCGGAGTGGCGGCGTGCAGGTCCAGGTGGGTGCGCAGCACCTCGACCGGGTGGTCCGGGGAGTCCGGGAAGCAGTTGACCGCCACGGCGTACGGCAGGCCCTGCTCCTCCACCATGTCCATGATCTCGAAGGAATCGGCCAGCCGGCGGGTGTCGGCGAGCACCAGGGCGCCCAGCGCGCCGCGCGCGATGTCCTGCCAGAGCGGGAAGAAGCGGCGCTGGCCGGGGGTGCCGAACATGTAGAGCACGACGTTGCCGGGCAGGGTGAGCCGGCCGAAGTCCACCGCCACGGTCGTGGTGGCCTTCTCGGGCAGGCCGGCCAGGTGGTCCACCGGCCGTCCGGTCTCCGTCATCGCCTCCTCGGTGTGCAGGGTGGCGATCTCGGAGAGGGTGCGGATCAGGGTGGTCTTGCCGACCCCGAACGGGCCGGCCACCACCAGTTTCATCAGTGTCTGGTCCCGGTCGGGCAGGTAGCCGACCCGGTTCGGCCGCCCCTCGGGGGAGCCGGTCCGGTCACCGGAGCGCACGGAGTCCAACGAGGAGCCTCTCGACGATGGAGCGGTCGGTCTGCTGGGCTCGCGGGATCGGCGCGCGGGCGTGCAGGCAGCCCGCCTCGACCAGATCGGCCGCGAGGAAGACGGTGGCACTGACCGGCAGGCGCAGGTGCGCGGCGGCCTCCACCACGGTCAGCGCCCCGGGGCGCAGCAGGTCCCAGAGCCGGCGGTGTTCGGGTTCGAGCCCGGTCGGCGGCTCGGCGCGGTCGGAGCGGTCGGCGAACAGCACGGTCAGCCGCTCGAACCCCTCGCTGCCCGGGCGGCTGCGGCCGCCGGTGGCCAGGTAGGCGGGCACCATCCGCCGACGGGGGGCGGCGGCACTCATGCGCCCGCCCGGCCGACGAGCGCGATCGGCTCGGTCATGCGCCCGCGGCGGGGTCCTGCCGCCGGGAGGGGCTGGCGAGCGCTCGGCTCAGGGCCGCGACCTGCAGCTGCATCTGGTAGGCCACATTGCCGAGTTGGGCGTCCGGGGTGGTGAACACGGCGAGCGAGGTGTTCTCCCCGGCCGGGACGACGACGGCGTAGCCGAGGTCGGACTCCACCACGGTCTGGGCCAGTCGCGGCCGCTCGGCGTCGGTGAAGGCGGCGGTGAACGCCCGGGCGGCGGCGTGCACGGTGGCGGTCATCGCGGCGACCCGCTCGGCGGAGGCCCGGCCGAGGCCTTCGGAGGCCGCCTCGACGAGTCCGTCCCCGGTGGCGACGACCGCGTGCAGCACCCCCGGCAGCTCCAGCAGCGGGTTCAGCACCCAGGAGATCTCGTCGGGGGCGGTCGGGCTGGGCGAGCTGCTCACTGCTCGGCTCCTTCCGGGGTCGGGCCGGTGGTGCGGCCGTCGGTACGGCCGTCGGTACGGTCGTCGGCGCGGCCGTCGGCGCCGTCGTCGGTGCGGCCGGTGGTGCGGTCGTCGGTACGGCCGGGTGCGTCCGCCGCGGCGCTGTCGCGGGCGGCCCGTGCCACGGCGGCCCGGCCGGAATCGGTGCCCCGCTGCAGCGCCTGCCAGTGGGCGGCGGCCCGCTCGGGGGTGCGGTGGTCCGGTCCGTCACCGGGGGCGTCCGGTTGGACGGCCGGGGCGCTGCCGGGGACTTCGGGCGCGAGCGGACGGCGGCGGCGCCGGGTGGGCAGGCCGCTGCCGTCGTCCGGCTGGGCGGCGGCCGGAGCGGCGGCTGCCGGAGCAGCGGCTGCCGGGGCCGGGTCGGAAGCAGCCTGGTCCGAAGCAGCCTGGTCCGTAGCAGCCTGGTCCGTAGCAGCCGGGTCGGGGGCGGCCGGGTCGGGGGCGGCCGGGTCGGCAGCGGGGGCCGGCAGCACCTGGACGGCCGGCGCCGGGAACGGGCCGGGCTGGTGGTGGCGGTCCGCGAGCACCGGCCCGTCCTGCTCGTCGGCGTCCCGCATCGGCGGCACGGCCTGGACCACGAAGGGCGGGGGCGGCACCCGGCCGGCGGCACCGCGGCCGCCGGGCGGCGGTACCGGAGTCGGGCTCGGGCTGGGGCCGGAGCTCGGGCTGGGGCCGGAGCTCGGACCAGGGCTCTGGCTCGGAGCTGCGCCGGCCCGCAGCGGCAGCGGGGTGAGCACCGACAGCGGCTGCTCGTCGTCCACGACCGTCACCAGGGCGGCCGGGATCCGCAGGATCGTCCGCATGCCGCCGTAGGGCGAGGGCTCGATGTGGCAGGTGAAGCCGTACTGCCGGGCCAGTTTGCCGACGACCGCGAAACCGGTCTTGGGCGGGTTGCCCAGCTCGGTGAGCAGGACGTCCGGAGGGCCGGCCAGCAGTCGGCGGGCCCGCCGCAGCTGGTCCTCGTCCATGCCGATGCCGCTGTCGTCGATGATCACCAGCGCGCCCCGGCCGCCCTGCTGGACGGTGACCGGGACCTCCGTCTCCGGGTGGGAGTAGGAGGTGGCGTTGGCGAGGAGTTCGGCGATCGCGACGGCGATCGGCTCGGCGGCCCGGGCGACCACGGCGAGCCGCTGCTCCCGCAGGTGGTTGGCGACCTTGATCCGGGCGTAGCCGGGCACCCGGGAGAGCGCCCCGACCACCACCTCGGTGAGCGGGGAGTCGGTGCGGGCCAGGCCCGGCCAGGCCTCGCAGAGCACGGCGACGGTCTGGATCCGGCGCAGCGCGACCTCGTTGCGGAAGTCGACCTCCAGCAGCCGGGGGTCGTCGTTGTCGTGCTGGAGCTGCTGGACCAGGCTCTGGATCTGGTACAGCAGGGTCTGGATCCGGGAGGTGGCACCGCGCATGGCGGCCCGGGCGGCGGCGTCCACGCGTTCGCGTTCGTCGGCGAGGGCGGCGGTGGTGGCGTCCAGGACGGACTGCAGCGCCCGGACGGCCTCGGTTCCGACGGCCTCCGGGGCGAGCGGGCCGACCAGCGGGGCGTTGGCGTGGGTCAGCCGTACGGCCGTGGCGGCGATCCGCTCCTGGGCGAGGTGGCCGATCTCGGCGAGCAGCGCGGCGGCGTGCTGCTCGGCCGCGACGAGCCGGCGTTCGGCCTCCTCGGCCCGGGTGGTGGCGGCGTCGCCCCGCCGGTCGGCCTCCCGGGCGGCCTCCCCGGCCTCCCGGGCCCGCTGTTCGGCGGCGCGGTGGCGTTCCTCCGCCGCCCGGTGGCGCTCCTCGGCGCGCCGGACCTCCTCCGCGGCCTGCCGGGCTTCCTCGGCGGCGCGCCGGGCTGCCTCCCGGGCCTCGCGCAACTCCTGTTCGGCGCGGGCGAGCCGGGCCTCGGCCGCCCGGGCGCGTTGCTCGCCGTGGTCGCGGGCGGTCTCGGCGGCGGCGGCCCGGGCGGTGGCCCGGGCCCGGCCGCGGGCGAGCACGACCGTGGCCGCGGCGGCGACCAGCGCCAGGACGATCAGCGCGATCTGCATCGAAGTCCTCGGGTGTCCTTGCCGGCTCGTGCCTGGGCCGGGGTCGGTTCCGGCCGTGCACGGCCGAGGGGTCGGGCCGACCGGAGCACGGCCGTCGGGTCGGTTGCGGCCGGTGACGGCCGCAGGATCGGCATTCGGCCGTGCACGGCCGCGGGGCCGGCTTCCGGCCGGTGCACGGCCGCGGGGTCGGTCGCGGCCGGTGACCGGCCGCAGGGTCAGTTCGCGCCGGTGCGCGGCTGCGGGATGCGGGCGGTTTCCTCGGCCAGTTCCCGGGCGACCAGGGCGACCTGGCCCATCGACTCCAGGATGCCGGGCTTGGCGGAGCCGTCCAGGTGCCGGTACTCGGCGGCGACGGTGAGCACCAGCCGTTCCGGCAGGCCGAGTTCGGGGTGGCGCTGTTCGGCGATCACCCGGCGGGCGGCGTCCAGTGCGGGTATCCCGGCGCCGTGCAGGGCGTGGGCGCGCTCGCGGACGTAGTCGAGGTAGCCGATGTGCTGCCGGACGCCGTCGCGGTCGAGCACCGGGCCGTGGCCGGGGACGAAGATCTCGGCCCCGGTGGCGAGGGCCTGCTCGCAGGCGCCGATGACGTTCGCCAGCGGGCCGGCCCAGTGCGAGGGGTGGTCGCCGGGCTGCTCGGGGGTGGAGGAGAAGATCACGTCCCCGGTGAACACCGTGCGCTGGTACGGGAGGTGGACCAGCAGGTCGCCGCCGGTGTGGGCGGCGGGCAGGCTGGTGATCTGCACGGGGTAGCGGCCGACCTTGAGTTCCAGTTCGCCGGTGAAGACGGTGTCCGGGTGGACGGCTTCGGTCTCGGACCAGTCGAAGCCGCCGAAGTGCTCCCGCAGGTAGCCGCCGAGCGGGGAGTCCGGGTCGCTGTTGGCGATCAGCGCGTGCTGCTGCTGCGGGGAGGGCTCCCAGTGGATGTGGTCCAGTGCCTCGCGGGTGGCTATCACCTCGGCGTCGGGGAGCACCCCGGCGCCCCACAGGTGGTCGCCGTTGGCGTGGGTGACGACGACCCGGTCGATCTCCACCCCGGGCGGCAGCAGGCGCCGGCTCGCGGCGAGGAACTCCCCGGCCAGCGAGGGGTCGTACGGGGTGTCGATCCAGAGCGCGGTGGTGTCGGAGGCCAGCAGGCCGCAGTTGGCCAGGCCCCAGCCCCGCTTCGGGGGGAGCCACACGTACAGGTCCTCGGCAATCGCGCTCACGTTCGCACGGTTGATCGTCATGCGCGCGATTATGCCCACGTTGCGTCAGGAGCGGGGCGGAACCTGCACGAACGGCCGGACTTCGCGTCCACTCCCTCCCGGGCTGTCCGGTTTCGTGCCGACCGGTCGCGGCCGGCCGTCTCAGAGCTCGGGATGGGCCGTGGACACCTCGCCCCGGAAGCCGGGCGGGACGTCGGTCCGCGGCGCCGGCAGGATCCGGCAGACCTCGACGGTGACGTCCACGGTGTCCAGTCCGATCACCCGGCCCTCCACCGCGACGAATCCTTTCTCCCCCGAGCGGAACAGTGCCGCCAGCGGCGAGTTGCGGCTCGCCGCAGTGAGCGCCTCCACCGCCATCGCCGAGCCGAAGGCGAACACCCCGCACAGCACGATGCACGGCGCGTGCCGGGGCGTCCGGGTGACGAAGATGAAGCCGTGGTCCCGGATCAACTCCCCGGCCGGGTTGTACAGCGCCTCGAAGGTCATCCCGCCCCAGCGGGCCCGCGCCTCGTCCGGGTACTCGACGGCGAAGTCCGGGAACACGGCGTTCAGCACGCCCGCCGAGTACGGGTTGACGCTCGGGCCGCCGATCGAGAAGGTCGGCATCCGCGGGTCCTGCGCGCCCGCCACCACCAGCTCGATGGTCGCCTTCCGGTTGACCTTCCGCAGCAGGTCGGTGAGTTCCGCTATCGCCCTGGCCTCGGCCATCGGCATGAAGAGCACGTTCTTCGGCCCGCGGCTGGTCAACTGGCAGCCGTCCGCGGTGAACGCGAACTCCGCCACCTCCAGGCTCGGCGTGATGATCTGCACCCTGTTGTACGGCGCCAGCAGCACCCGCAGGAAGCCGTAGCGCAGGAAGAGTCTGGTCCGGGCGAGGAACCGGGCCGCGAGGAATCCGATCACCGCCGGAACGGATGCGATCAGTACCTGGAGCAGGATCTCCATATCGTCCCCCGGGAAGGCTCGACCACGAACTGTGCGCTCTGGTTAAGTCCCCGCCCGTGGCCGAAAATACCCCTCCCGACGCTGCGGAGCGTCAGGAGATTCGCACGCAGCGTCACTCCAGGCGCTTGATCCCCTTGCGTTCCCCGGCGCAGCGGCGGTAGCCCAGCCGGTCGTTGACCGCCAGCATCGGCGCGTTGGTCGTGTCGTTGCTGGTGTACGCGTGCCGGTAGCCCGCCGCGGCCGCGCGCCGCAGGGACTCCAGCTTGGCCAGCCCGGCCAGGCCCCGGCCGCGGAACTGCCGGCGGCAGGCGGTGAAAGCGGACCAGTAGCGGTCCCCGTCGGTCTGCGCCATGGTGAACGCCGCCGGTTCGCCGTCCACCACGGCGACGACGGTCAGCTCGAGGTCCAGGTCCGGCCGGGCCCAGTCGCCCCTCAGCCACTCCTCGTACTCCAGGGAGTCCATCGGCACCTCGCCCGGCTCGTCCCGGATGGCGTCCGCCTCGACCAGGAACAGCGGGCGCGGATCGTCGGCCCACTCGACGGCCGGGCGCAGCTCCACACCGGCCGGGAGGAGCGGCGCCGGCGGCAGTGGCAGCGTCAGGTCCCTCCCGCCGAACTGCGCCGCGCGCCCGAGCTCGTAGCCCCGCGCGGCGGCGAAGGCGAGCGAGCCGGGCACGTCGTCCAGCCATGTGTGCAGCTCCGTCACCCCGTGCCGGACCAGGTGCCGTTCGGCCGCGGCGAGCAGCGCGGTGGCCGCGCCGCGGCGCCGGAACTCCGGCAGCACGCTGCCGTTGACATGGCCGACGCCCGTGACCGTCGTCCCGTTCACCACCCCGCAGCGGACCGCGCCGACCACCCGGCCGTCCGACTCGGCGACGAAGGTGCGGAAGTGCCCGTCCGGGCTCGGTCGGTCGTTCAGCCACACCAGGGCCTCGGCGCTCATCACCAGGTGCTCGCGCCCGGCCCGGTGGGCGGCGGCCACCGCCTCGGCGTCCTCGGGCCGGAAACCCCGTACCGTCAGTTCATCGGAAGTCATGGGTGCGCACGCTATCCGCGGCGGTCGGCCGCCGTCGAGGAATTTCCGGGTGCGTGGCCCCTGGTGCACCCGGGCCGCAAAGGGGGCGCGAGCCGCGCACGGACGTCACCGGGCACCGGGACGGCAAGCTCAAATATTGCTCTGAGAAGACCGGTTGAGGCTTGGCAGCCATCCCGCCCGGGGACATCCTCAGCAGCACGGCCGCGCGGTCCTGGCGACGACGCCCGCACCGCCCGACGGCCTCCCCGTCCAGCCCTCCGAAGGGGGCGAACCCGATGACTTCCCCTGCCCTGGACCTCCCAGGCTCCGCTCCCGCCGCCACCCGGCTCGGCGTGGGCCTCGGCTGGCGCGCCGAGATCGACACTGTGGTCGAGCGCCAACCCGGCCTGGACTGGGTGGAGGTGGTCGCCGAGAACCTCTGCGCCGACCACCTGCCCGACTCGCTCGCCGTCCTGCGCGAGCGCGGCGTCACCGTCGTCCCGCACGGCGTCGGCCTCGGCCTGGGCGGCGCCGAGCTGCCCGACCCGGCCCGGCTCGACAGGCTCGCCGGGACGGCGCTCGCGCTCGGCTCCCCGCTGGTCACCGAGCACCTGGCCTTCGTCCGCGCCGGCGGACTGGAGGCCGGCCACCTGCTGCCGGTGCCCCGCACCCGGGACTCGCTGCGGGTCATTGCCGAGAACGTCCGGATCGCCCAGGACCAGCTGCCGGTACCGCTCGCCCTGGAGAACATCGCCGCCCAGCTCTCCTGGCCCGACGACGAGTTCACCGAAGGCGAGTTCCTCGCCGAGCTGGTCGCACGCACCGGTGTCCGGCTCCTGATCGACGTCGCCAACCTCCACACCAACCGGGTCAACCTGGGCGTCGACCCGGCCGCCGAACTCGACCGCCTGCCGCTGGAGGCGCTCGCCTACGTGCACGTCGCGGGCGGCACCCTGGTCGACGGCGTCTGGCACGACACCCACGCCCACCCCGTCACCGAACCGGTCCTGGACGTGCTGGCCGAACTCTGCGCGCGGGTCGCACCGCCCGGCGTCCTGCTCGAACGGGACGCCGCCTTCCCGCCGCCCACCGAGCTGGCCGGTGAACTGGACGCCATCCGCCGGGTGCTGGAGGGGAGCACCCCGCGATGAACGACCTGGAAGCCGTGTCCGCCGCCCGGGAGAAGCTCGCCCGGCGGCAGGAGGAGCTCCTGACCGCCCTGGTGGCCGGCGGGCCCGTCCCGCCCGGCTTCGACCCGGACCAGGTCCGCGCCCAGTCCACCGGCCTCGCCGCCAAACGGCGCGACACCACCGCGAAGGTCGCCCCCGACCTGCCCCGCCTGCTCGGGGCGCAGTACGGGCCGCTCTTCCTCGACTACGCCCGCACCCACCCGCAGACCGGCGGCTACCGCGCCGACGCCCGGGCCTTCGCCGAGTGGGTGCACGGCGGAGGCGGCCCGCTCGCCGCCGACCGCCGCCGGGCCCTGGAGCAGTGGCTCCACCCGGCACCCGAGCGGCCGACCGGCCCGCTCACCCGCCTGCGCCGGGCACTGCGCGGACGCTGACCCTTACGTCACCTCGGGGGAACCGCCCATGTGGCACAACAGCTACTTCCTCATCCCGGCCGGCCTGCTGGCCGCCGCCGTCCTCCACGCCGTCCGGACCCGGCAGCGGGTCGGCCACGTCCCGTACCCGCAGGGCCTCCCCGGCCGCGGACTGCCGCTGCTGGACGCCGCGTTCCTGGCCGGTGGGCCGGGCCGGGTCTTCGACACCGCGATGGTCCGGATGCACCTCGGCGAGCAGGCCGTGATCAGCCGCTCCGGCCTGGTCACCCTCACCGGCGCCAAGCCGTACGACGCCGTGGACCAGGCGATCCACGACGCCGTCGGCCCGACCGGCAGCCGGGAACTCGCCCCGCTGCGCCGGCTGGTGAAGCGCTCGCCCGCCGTCCAGGAGATCGGCGACCGGCTCGCCGACCGCGGTCTGCTGCGCCGTCCGGAGCGGCTGGAGCGCGCCCGCAAGGCCCGTCAGCTGCTCTGGCTGGCGGTGTTCCTCACCGCGGTCGCCGTCCCGGTCTCCCTGCTGCTGGACAACGGCGGCGCCGCCTCCGACGACCGCAACCTCGTGCTGGACAACGGCAGCGCCGGCTCCGACCACCCCAACCTCTTCTTCCCGATCCTCCTGGTGTTCGCCGGTCTCCTGGCGCTGGCCGTCACCACCACGCCCAAGAACCGGATCACGCCCGCCGGGCTGCGACAGCTGTCCTTGATGCAGGGCAGCCCGTGGACGCCCAAGTCCGGCGTGTCGTCGAAGCTGACGGGTGCGACGGTGCTCGGGGCGGTCGCCCTCGGCGGGCTGGCCACGGCCGGGCTGGGCGACCAGGCGCTGGAGGCCGCGGTACTGGCCGCGGCGGCCGAGGAGGAGGCGATCCACCAGGCCTCGTCGTTCTCCCTCTTCTCCTCCTCGTCCTCCTCCTCGTCCTCGTCCTCGTCCTCGGCGGTCTCCGCTTCGACGGGCACGTCCTCCTGCGGCGGCTCCGCCACCTGGTGCGGCTCCCCCGACACCGGCTCCTCGCACCAGCCGTCCCACCACTCCTCGTGCGGCTCGTCGCACCACTCCTCGTGCGGCTCCTCGCACCACTCCTCGTGCGGCTCCTCGCACTCCAGCAGCTGCGGCTCCTCCTCGAGTTGCGGGTCCAGCTGCGGCTCGTCCTCCAGTTGCGGGTCCAGCTGCGGCGGCGGCTCCTGACGTCACAGTTCGGTATCGCGCGCCGGGAAGCCGTTCCCCGGGCCGTCGGCCCCGGCATAGAACAAGCCCATGTGGTTGCTGTTCCTGATCCCGGCCTGCGTCGCGGCGGTGGTGTCCTGCCTCCGGCTGGTGCGGATGACCGCCACCGCCGACGCTCTGACGGATCAGGAGCGGCTGCGGCCACCGGAGGCCGTCGGCATCGGGTTGTACGAGACCGCCTACCTGGCCGGCGGCCCGGACCGGGTGGTGGAGCTGGCGCTCGTCCTGATGGCCGGCCGGGGCCGGCTGCACCTCGCCCACACCGGCTGGACCACGGTGGTCGACCCCAAGGGCCGCAGCCGCCTGGAGCGCGCGGTCGTCTCCACCGTCGGCCCCGACGGCCAGTGCCGCACGGACGAGCTGCGCCGGGCGATGGCCGAGCACCCCACCGTGCTGGAGATCGGCGCCCGGCTGTCGGTGGCCGGTCTGGCCACCCCGGCCCTGGTGCAGCGCAACACCGTGGTGGTGGTCCGCCAGGTGCGGCACGCCCTGCTGCTGACCCTGGTCCTGCTCGCCGCCGCGCTCTCCCTCAGCGGCTTCACCGGCGGTGACACCGTCGCCCCGCTGGCCTGGTTCTCCCTGCCCCTGGTCCTCACCGCGGGCACCCTGCTGATGGCCCGGGTCGACGTCTACCCGTACACCCGGTGGGCCTCCCCGGTCGGTCAGGAGGTCCTGCGCGAGGTCCGCCCGACCCGCCAGCGCGGGCTCGCCGACGACGAGGAGCGCGAACTCCTCACCGCCGTCGCCATGAACGGCCCCGCCGCCCTCGTCGATCCCCGCCTGCGCGCCGCCCTCCGCCCCCACCGGGCCTGAGCGCAACGGGCCTGAGCGCACCGGGCCTGAGCCCCGCAGGCCCGGAGCGCCGACCGGCGCCCGCGCCGACGACGGAGGCCGGCTCCCCCGCCGAAGCGGGGCAGCCGGCCTCCGTCGTCACGGCCGCTGCGGTCAGACCAGGCCGTTCAGCAGCTCGCTCACCGGCTTGCGGCGCCCGGTGAAGAACGGGATCTCCTCGCGGACGTGCAGCCGGGCGCGGGAGGGGCGCAGGTCGCGCATCAGGTCGACGATGCGGTGCAGCTCGTCCGCCTCGAAGGCGAGCAGCCACTCGTAGTCGCCGAGCGCGAACGAGGCGACCGTGTTGGCCCGCACGTCGGGGTAGCCGCGGGCCATCTGGCCGTGCTCGGCGAGCATCGCGCGCCGCTCGGCGTCCGGCAGCAGGTACCACTCGTAGGAGCGGACGAACGGGTACACGCAGACGTAGTCGCGCGGCCGCTCGTCGGCCAGGAAGGCCGGGATGTGCGACTTGTTGAACTCGGCCGGGCGGTGCAGCGCCATGTTCGACCAGACCGGCTCCAGCTCGCGGCCCAGCCGGGTGCGGCGGAAGCGGTTGTAGGCCTCCTGCAGGTCGTCCGAGTCCGCGGCGTGCCACCAGACCAGGATGTCGGCGTCCGCGCGCAGACCGGACACGTCGTACGTGCCGCGCACGGTCACGTCCTTCGCGGCGAGCTGGGCGAACAGCTCGTCCACCTCGGCCGCCAGCGCCGTGCGGTCCTCGGGCAGGGCGCCCTTGAGCTTGAACACCGACCACATGGTGTAGCGGATGACCTGGTTCAGGTCGCGCGCCTTCTTCTTCTCGGGCTGCTGCTCCGGCTGCCGCTCAACGGTCTCAGTCATGCGCCCATTGTCCTCTCCGTGGCACGTTCCCCCGTCGCCGGGGTCAACAGTTCGTCGAGGGCCGCCGCCGCGGCGGCGGCCGAAGCGATGCAGGCCGGGATCCCCACCCCGTCGTACGCGGCTCCGCACAGCGCCAGCGCGCCCACCGCCGCCACCGCGCCGCGCACCCGGGCCACCTTGTCGAGGTGGCCCACCGGGTACTGCGGCAGACCGGCCGGGAAGCGCGAGACGAAGGTGTCGTACGGCCGGGCGGTCAGCCCGATCGCCTCCTCCAGGTCCGCCAGCGAGCGGGCCACCAGTTCCTCGTCCGGCAGCTCCAGCGCCTCGGCCTCGCGGTGGCGGCCGAGTGAGGTGCGCAGCAGGAAGGCGTCCGGGGCGGAGCGGTCCAGCCAGCCCCACTTGTTGGAGGAGAAGGTCGAGGCCTTGATCCGCCGGCCGTCCACCGGCGGTACGAGGAAGCCGCTGCCGCCGGGCAGCTCGGCGAGGTCCGCCCGGCGGAACGCGAGGGTCACCAGCGCCATGCCCGCGTACTCGACGGTGTCCAGTTCGGCGGCCGCCGCCGGGGCGTCCGCGCGCAGCAGTCGGGCCGCGGCCGGGGCCGGGACGGCCAGCACCACCGCGTCGGCGTGCAGCACCTCGCCGCCGGCGACCACCCGCCAGCCCTCGGGGGTGCGGCGCAGCTCGTCCACCGGGGTGCCGGTGCGCAGGTCCACGCCCGCCTCGGCGCAGGCGGTGGCGACCGCCGCCGGCAGGGTGCCGAGTCCGCCGCGCAGCCCCTGGAACACCGGGGTGCCGACCACCTGGGGGCGGGAGGCCAGCTCGTGCACCCCCGCGACCAGCGACCCGCTGCCCTGGGCGATCGGCAGCAGCTGCGGCACGGCGGCGCGCAGCGAGATCTCGTCGGAGCGCCCGGCGTAGACGCCGCCCAGCAGCGGTTCGACCAGCCGGTCCACCACCTCCTGGCCGAGCCGGTCGGCGACGTAGCGGCCGATCGCGACGTCCGCGCCGACCTGCGTCGGCCGCTCGTGCCGGGCCCGTTCCAGGCCCTCGGCGGTGAGCACCCCGGAGGCCGCGAGCGCCGCGAGGTCACCGGGGACGCCCATCACCTGGCCGCCGGGCAGCGGCCGCAGTGCGCCGCGGGTCCAGATCGCCGCCTTGGCGGTGGTCGGCGGCTCCAGCTCCTCCCCCAGCCCGACGGCCCGCGCCAGCTCCACCGCCTCCGGCCGCCGCGCCAGCACCGACTCGGCCCCGAGGTCCACCCGGACCCCGCCGACCTCTCCGCCCCAGAGCTTCCCGCCGACCCGCCCGGACGCCTCCAGCAGCGTCACCCGGGCCCGCGCCGGCCCCCCGGCCGCTCCGCTCAGGAAGGCGGCCGCAGCCAGCCCCGCGATCCCACCACCGACGACGACGACCCGTGCATCCGACATGCTCCGCAGTCTCGCAGGTCTTCACGCCGAACCCTCAATCCCCTGCCCGCCGAGGGTCGGGCACCGGCCCGTGCGGACCGGTCCCGATCGGAGCGGACCCGGGCGTTGCGGGCTCCGCCGGGTCGCAACGGCAGCGGCGGGCCCCTCCGCACCGGAGGAGCCCGCCGCCGTCGTGCCGAAGGGTCAGCGCGCGCTGGTCTCGTGGACGAAGGCGACGAGCCGGGAGAGCGCGTCCGGGTCCATGGACGGCAGCACGCCGTGGCCGAGGTTGAAGATGTGGCCGCTGGTGCCGAGTGCCTGGGCGGCGTGCAGCACCTCGCGGGCCTTGGTCTCGACGACCTTGGTCGGCGCGAACAGCACGGCCGGGTCGAGGTTGCCCTGGAGTGCCTTGCCGGGGCCGACCCGGTCGGCGGCGGTGTTCAGCGGCACCCGCCAGTCGACGCCGACGACGTCCGCGCCCGCCTGGCCCATCAGCCCGAGCAGCTCGCCGGTGCCGACGCCGAAGTGGATCCGCGGCACGCCGTAGTGGGCGACGGCGTCGAAGACCTTGGTGCTGGCGGGCATGACGGAGCGGCGGTAGTCGTCCGGTGCGAGCGAGCCGACCCACGAGTCGAACAGCTGGACCGCCGAGGCGCCCGCCTCGATCTGGACCTTGAGGAAGGCCGAGGTGATGTCCGCGAGCCGGTCCACCAGGGCGGCCCACAGCTCGGGCTGGCCGTACATCATGGCCTTGGTGTTCTCGTGGTTCTTGGACGGGCCGCCCTCGACCAGGTAGCTGGCCAGGGTGTACGGGGCGCCGGCGAAGCCGATCAGCGGGGTCTCGCCGAGCTCGTCCACCAGCAGGCCGACGGCCTCGGTGATGTAGGGGACGTCGTCGGGCTCGAGCGGACGCAGCCGCTCGAGGTCCTCGACGGTCCGGATCGGATCGGCGATGACCGGACCGATGCCGGGCTTGATGTCCACGTCGATGCCGACGGCCTTGAGCGGCACCACGATGTCGCTGAAAAAGATCGCCGCGTCCACCCTGTGCCGGCGCACCGGCTGGAGGGTGATCTCCTTGACCAGCTCGGGCCGCATGCAGGACTCGAGCATGGGGATGCCCTCGCGGACCTTCAGGTACTCGGGCAGCGAGCGGCCCGCCTGCCGCATGAACCACACGGGCGTGTGCGGCACCGGCTCGTGCCGGCAGGCGCGCAGGAACGCGGAGTCGTGCGCGGCGCCGCGGCGCGCGGGGGTGGGTCGGCCGTCGCGGGGGGCCGCCGTGGTGTCTGCCGTAGTCTCGCTCACGGGTCAAATCTTCGCATGCGGCTCGGACCGTCCTCCCCGGGCGGCCTCGTCGGTTCCTCCAACATCCGGCCCGGTTCGCCGTTCCGGCACGCCGCTCGGACGGAAGTTGCGGCGATAACCCGGGTTTTCGACCTAGTCTTCGGGTCATGGCAGCGGTCGGCGGGCACCCCGCGCAGGGTGGCGGAGCAGGTGGCGGAACGGGTCGGGAGGGGGCGCCGAGCGAGTTCCGGGCCGCCGTGGAGGCCCTGAGCGGGGCGCGGCTGCGGCCGGAGGTCCAGCTCTCTCCCGCGCCGGCCCCGCGCCGGCTCGCCCCGCACGCGTTCGCGCTGACCGCCACCGTCGAGGTGGACGGCGACGAGCTGGCCGACGGCCGGCTGGTGCTGCTGTACGACCCGGCGGGGCAGGAGGCCTGGAACGGGGAGTTCCGGGTGGTCACCATGACCCGGGCGGAGCTGGAGCCGGAGATGGCCGGCGACCCGATGCTCTCCGAGGTCGGCTGGGCCTGGCTGCTGGACGCGCTCCAGGCGCACGGCGCCGGGTACGCCGAGCCGTCCGGGACGGTCACCCGCTGCGCGTCGCAGTACTTCGGGGGCCTGGCGGACCGCCCGTCCTCGACGGAGATCGAGATCCGGGCATCCTGGACCCCGGCCGACGGCCGGTTCGAGCGGCACCTGGCCGCCTGGGGGGACCTGCTCTGCATCGGTGCCGGACTGCCGCCGGTCGCCCCGGCCCCGCAGTCGCCGCCCGAGGTCACGTCACTCGGTGGGGTGGTCCCGATGCCGGCCCGGCGACGCCCCCGGTCGCACTGACGGGTGGCGTCCGGGCCGGAGGGCCCCCGCTGCCCCGGCGCCACCCCCAGGACTGACGGAGTGTGACTTCGATCCCGCTCTGCGTCAATTACCTGCTCAAAACCGACCGACTCGGCATCGCTTGTGATCGATTTTGTGCGATTTCAAGGCATGTCCCATCAGTCATATGCGCGATTTGTCCGTATTGTTACTCACTAGATCGTGATCTTTCGCTAAAGCCGGGCACGGTAGCTGCCGAAGCAGACTGTGACCCTTTCCGAACGCGGAAGACTCCGACCGCCCCCTCGGGGTTCCGTCCGCCACTCCACGCAGGAGGCCTGGTGTCGGTCCTTCTTGAGCACCCCGCAAACGTGGTCGCCTACCGCCCGACCAAGCCCACCGCCATGGTGGTCATCGCAGATCCTCGCGTCCGAAACACCGTCACCCGCCACCTGTGGGCGCTCGGCGTCCGCGACGTCATCGAGGTGTCCTCGATCGCCGAGGCCCGCCCCCGGGTCTCCACCCCCCGCGACATCTGCGTCGCCGACGTGCACCTGCCCGACGGCTCCGGCCTGACGATCCTCGCCGAGACCCGCGCCGCGGGCTGGCCCAACGGTCTGGCGCTGTCCGCGGCCGACGACATCGGCGCCGTCCGCTCCGCGCTGGCCGGCGGCGTCAAGGGCTACGTGGTCACCGGTACCCGCACCAACGTGGCGATGCCCGGCCGCCCGGGCCTGCCGCTCGGTGCCGCCGGTCTGGCCGGACGGATGCGCCGCCCCGGGATGCCGGGCATGCCGGGCGCCGCCGGCGCTCCGGGCGCACCCGGAGCCCCCGGGGCGCCGACCCCGCAGCAGGCCGCCTACCGCGAGCTGTCCGGCCGCGAGGTCGAGGTGCTGCGGCTGGTCGCCGAGGGCCAGTCCAACAAGGCGATCGGCGTGGCGATGGGCCTGTCGGCCCTCACCGTGAAGAGCCACCTGGCCCGGATCGCCCGCAAGCTCGGCACCGGCGACCGCGCCGGGATGGTCGCGGTCGCGCTGCGCACCGGCATCATCCACTGACCCGACCGGGACGCAACCGCTGCGGCGGCTCAGGAGGAACGTTCCTCCTGAGCCGC
>NZ_JBEPAK010000090.1:0-25813 GCF_040298565.1 Kitasatospora sp. NPDC001539
TGCCCTCACCCCGGCCCCCCCCGGCGGGCCCGGGGGGCCCACCCCCCCCCGGGGGGGGGCCCCCCCGCGGCGTCGGGTCCACCTCGGATCCACCCGGGCTCCGATCAGCGGCGGGCGCCGGATCCGTAGCGTCGGAGAGGTCAGCCAAGCCTCTCCCCGGGACGGAGAAACCCGATGCCTGCCGTAGCCAACCTCCTCGTGATCGCCGCGGTGGTGGTCCTGGTGCTCCAGCGCCAGATGCGCGTCCAACGCCTGGACACCGAGCGCCGCTTCTGGGTGCTGCCGCTCGTGCTCGGCGTGCTGGCGCTGCGCGATCCGCAGCTCGTCGACCATCAGCACACCGTGCTGTCGGCCGTCCTGCTGGCCGCCGGGCTGGTCGCCGTCCTCGCGATGGGCACCGTCTGGGGCTGGACCGTGCGGATCTGGCGGGGTGCGGACGGCGCCCTCCTGGTCAAGGGCACCAAGGCCACCCTCGCCGCCTGGGGCGGGATGATCGCCGTTCGGGTCGGGATCTACGGGATCGGCTCCGCCCTGCACGTCCACCAGGCGAGCAGTGCGCTGCTGCTCGGCATGGCGGTCATGCTGCTGGTCCGCTCGCTCGTGGTGAACTGGAGGGCCCGGATGCTGGGAGCCGAGTCCACCAGCGCCGTCCTGCACTGACCCCACCGCGTGAGCACCGAGGAGGCACCCGTGGCCGGGTGGTACTGGACCCGCTGGCCGTCCCGCGAGGGGCTGGAGCGCGAGGCCGAGAGCCAGCCGCGGCGGATCCTCACCGTGCTCGGGCGGATCGTGGTGCTGGCCGTCGTCGGCTGGGGGACCTTCTCCGGCGGCAGGTACACCGGCTGGGCGGTGGCGGCCGCGGCGGCCGGGCTGGTCGCGGCCGCCGTGCTCTGCACGGCCTACCTCCAGGCCAGCAGGGCGCAGCGCCCGACGGCCAGCTACCTGTTGTCCGGCAGCGTGGTCGGCGCCGCCTGGCTGGCCAACTGGGGGCACGCCTACACGCTCGCCGACCTGCTCTGGATCGGGCTGGCCGTGACGGCCCTGGTGCGCCTGCCGGCCGCCCCGGCGCTGCTCACCGCCGCGGCCGCACTGGCTTCGTACACCGCGGCCAGCTGGTCGAGCTGGCTCGGCATCGCCGCCACCATCGGGGGCGTCACCCTGCTCGGCTTCCTGCTGCGGCTGGACATCGAGGCGCGCGGCACCGCCCGCCGGCTCCTCGCCCAGGAGCGGGCCGCGCGGGCGGCCGAGGCGGAGAGCGCGGCGCTCGCCGAACGGGCCAGGATCGCCCGGGAGATCCACGACGTGCTCGCCCACAGCCTCTCCGCCCAACTGGTCCACCTGGAGGCCGCCCGGCTGATGCTGGACGCCGGGACGGACCGCGAGCAGGTCCGCGAACGGGTCGTCGCCGCCCGGCGGATGGCCCAGGACGGGCTGGCCGAGACCCGGCAGGCGCTGTCCGCGCTGCGCGGGGAGCTGACCCCGGTCGGGGAGTTCCTGGTGGAGCTGACCGGGCGCGAGCGGGCCGCGTTCACCGTCACCGGCACGCCCCGGCCGCTGGCCGCCGAGGCCGGCCTCGCCGTGCGGCGCACCGCGCAGGAGGCGGTGACCAACGTCCGCAAGCACGCGCCGGGCGCCCGGTGCGCCGTCGAACTGCGCTACCTGGCGGGGGAGGTGGAGCTGGAGGTGCGCAACTCCCGGGCGCCGCGCGGCGAATCCTCCGGGGACCTGGCCGACAGCGGCAGCGGGTACGGTCTGCTCGGGATGCGCGAACGCGCGGAACTGCTCGGCGGCACCCTGCTGGCGGGCCCGGAGGACGGAGGATGGCGCGTGGTGCTGCGGGTGCCGGCATGACCGGAGCGGGCGGGGCGGTCGGGGCGGTCGGGGCGGTCACCAGGGTGCTGGTGGCGGACGACCAGACGGTGGTCCGCGAGGGCATCGTGATGCTGCTCGGACTGCTGCCCGGCATCGAGGTGGTCGGCGCGGCGGCCGACGGGGAGGAGGCCGTCACCCTGGTCGAGCGCCACCACCCGGACGTGGTGCTGATGGACCTGCGGATGCCGCGGGTGGACGGCGTGGAGGCGACCCGGCGGATCCGGGCCGCACATCCGGAGACCGAGGTGGTAGTGCTGACCACCTACGCCGACGACGACTCGCTGTTCCCGGCGCTGCAGGCCGGGGCGCGCGGCTACCTCACCAAGGACGCCGGCGGCGAGGAGATCGCCAGGGCCATCGCGGACGTCCGGGCCGGTGCGGCCGGACTCTCCCCGCAGGTCCAACTCCGTTTGCTGGAAAGGCTGTCGGAGAAGCCGGCGAATTCCGCACAGGCCGCCGAGCGGCCCGCCGCCCGACCCGGGGAACTGCCGGACGGGCTGACCGTGCGCGAGGCCGAGGTGCTCGCGCTGATCGCCGAGGGGCTCTCCAACGCCGAGATCGCCCAGCGGCTGTTCGTCAGCCAGGCCACGGTGAAGACCCACATCAACAACCTGTTCGCCAAGACCGCGGTCCGGGACCGCGCGCAGGCCGTCGCGTACGCCTTTCGGCACGGAATCACCGGTACGCAGCAGTAGTGCGATGAGTGTCCGTCGGATCATCGACCACCTCATCGAGTGAAGGTCTCGGCGATGGTCAGGGGCGGTCTTCGGCGGACCCCATCATGATTCGGGTCAGAACGTTCGCCGGCCCAGGAGCAGCAGTGCCACAGCAGCAGACGAGCAGTCCCGGCCAGGGGCAGCGATTCGACTGGTGGGCCGCTCCGGCCGCCGCGACCGCGCCCGAGCCGGCCGCCGACCCCCGCCGAACGGCGGTACCGTCCCAGCCGAAGCAGGGCCGTCCGACCACCGTCCGGCCGGCGGCCGAGGCGCCCGGGCCGGCGACCGCGCCCGTCGTACCGGTTGCCTCCGCGGCCGTCCCGCCGGCCGCCACCCCGGCCGTCGCGCCGCCTCCGTCGGACGCACTGCGGGGCCAGGAGCCGGTCCCGGCGCCGCGGAGCACCACCGACAGCAGCGAGGTCTACCGGACCGTCCAGGCCAGCGCGGCCTTCCAGGACATCCGGCACAGCTACCGGGCGTTCGTCTTCCCGGTCAGCGGCGCCTTCCTGGGCTGGTACCTGATGTACGTCGCCGCCGAGGCCGTCGCCCCCGGGGTGATGCGCAGCCCGATCGCCGGCCCGCTCAACGTGGCCTGGCTACTGGGCCTGCTCCAGTTCGCCAGCACCTTCCTGCTCACCTGGCTCTACGCCCGCAACGCCCGCACCAAGCGCGACCGCGCCGCCCTCGGCCTGCGCTGGGACACCCAGGACCAGCTGCGATGACGACCCTGACGAACGCGGTGACCAGCACCGCCACCCCGCCGCCCGTCGCCCCCACCGGCGACCACCACGACCTGGCGATCGTGCTGTTCGCCGTCATCGTCCTGGTCACCCTCGGCATCACCCTCTGGGTCGGCCGCCAGGGCAACGCCACCGAGGACTTCTACGCCGGCGGCCGGGACTTCACCCCGCTGCAGAACGGCTTCGCGCTCTCCGGCGACTACCTCTCCGCCGCCTCCTTCCTCGGCGTCGCCGGCCTGATCGCCCTGTACGGCTACGACGGCGTGCTGTACAGCATCGGCTTCCTGGTCGCCTGGCTGGTGGTGCTGATGCTGGTCGCCGAACTGGTCCGCAACGCCGGGCGTTACACCCTCGCCGACGTGCTCGCGCTGCGGCTGCGCCGTCGCAGGGTGCGCGCGGCGGCCGGCGGTGCCAGCGTCGTGGTCACCCTGCTCTACCTCGTCGCCCAGATGGTCGGCGCCGGCTCGCTGGTCGCCCTGCTGCTCGGCACCAACAGCGCCCAGGCCCGGACCTGGACCATCGTCGCCGTCGGCGCCCTGATGATCGTCTACGTCACGGTCGGCGGGATGCGGGCCACCACCTGGATCCAGATCGTCAAGGCCTTCCTGCTGATCGCCGGCTCCGTGCTGCTCACCGTGCTGCTGGTGGCCCGCTTCCACGGCGACCTGTTCGAGCTGATGCGCCAGGCCGCCCGGCACAGCGGCGCGGGGCGCCGCTACCTCGAACCGGGCCTGAAGTACGGCGCCACCTCCACCAGCCGGCTCGACTTCTTCAGCCTCGGCCTGGCCCTGGTGCTGGGCACCGCCGGCCTGCCGCACATCCTGTCCCGCTTCTACACCGTGCCCACCGCCCGGGCCGCCCGCCGCTCCACGATGTGGGCGATCGGCCTGGTCGGCGGCTTCTACCTGATGGCCATCGCGCTCGGCCTCGGTGCCACCGCGCTGGTCGGCTCGGCCGAGGTGCGGCACGCCAACGCGGCCGGGAACACCGCCGTCCCGCTGCTCGCCCTGGTGCTCGGCGGCGGCAACGGCAGCACCGGCGGGGTGGTGCTGTTCGCCCTGATCTCGGCGATCGCCTTCGCGACCATCCTCGCCGTGGTCGCCGGGTTGACCCTGGCCTCCTCGGCGGCCTTCGCCCACGACATCTGGGCCGGTGCCTGGCACTGCCGCCCCCGCCGCGGCCGCTCCGCCGAGGCGGCGGCGAAGCCCAGCGAGCAGCAGGAGGTGGTGGTCGCCCGGTTCGCCGCCGCCGGGATCGGCGCGGCGGCGATCGCGATCAGCCTGTTCGCCCAGCAGCTGAACGTCGCCTTCCTGGTCGGCCTGGCCTTCGCGGTGGCCGCCTCCGCCAACCTGCCGGTCCTGCTGTACAGCCTGTTCTGGTCGCGGTTCACCGCCCGGGGCGCGGTCTGGTCGGTCTACGGCGGGCTGGTTCCGGCGATCGCGCTGGTGGTCTTCTCGCCCGTGGTCTCCGGCTCCAAGGTGGCGCTGTTCCCCGGCGTCGACTTCCACTGGTTCCCGCTGGAGAACCCCGGCATCGTCTCCATCCCGCTCGGCTTCCTGGCCGGCTGGATCGGGACGCTCACCTCGCCCGAGCCCGCCGACGCGGACCGCTTCGCGGAGCTGGAGGTGCGCGCCCTCACCGGTGCGGGCGCAGCCTAGGCCAGTCCTGAGCGCTGCGCCCGGGAACCCCGGCGGGCCTGGGGCCGCCGGGGTTCCCCCCTGCCCGCGGCCCGTCGGCTCCGGGGCGGCCAGGTCCTCGGCCCTCAGCTCCGGTGCCCGGGGCGCCCGGCTCCGGGCCGTCAGCTCCGGGCCGTCAGCTCCGGCGCCCGGGGCGCTCGGCTCCGGGCCGTCAGCTCCGGCGCCCGGGGCGCCCGGCTCCGGGCCGTCAGCTCCGGGACCGTGCGCCTCTCACGTCCTGACGGCCAGTCCGTAGCGGTGCTCCGGGCGGCCGGTGTCGCCGTAGCGCAGGGTCAGCCGCAGCCGGCTGTCCCGCTCCAACTGCTTGAGGTAGCGCTGCGCCGTGGAGCGGCTGAGGCCGGTGGCGTCGGCCACCTCCTGGGCGGACAGCGGCCGGCCGGCCCGGCGCAGCACGCCGAGCACCAGGTCGGTGGTGGGCGCCGAGTGGCCCTTGGGCAGCGGACCGGAGGGGGCGGAGGCGCTGCGCAGGGTGGCGAACAGCCGGTCCACTTCGTCCTGGCCGGCCTCCCGGGCGGGGGCGGCGAGCGCGTGCCGCAGCTGCGCGTAGGAGGTCAGCTTGTCCCGCAGGCCGGCGAAGGTGAACGGCTTGACCAGGTACTGCAGCGCGCCGTGCTGCATCGCGGCGTGCACCGTGGAGACGTCCCGGGCCGCGGTCACCATCATCACGTCGCAGGCCACCTGCCGGTCGCGCAGCCGCCGGACCAGGGCCAGGCCGGTTTCGTCCGGCAGGTGGTGGTCGAGCAGCAGCAGGTCGACCGGGCGGCGTTCCAGGGCGGCCAGCGCCTCCCCGGCGGAGTGGGCGGTGCCGGTCACCCGGAAGCCCGGCACCTTGGCCACGTACGCGGCGTGCACGTCCGCGACCCGGAAGTCGTCGTCCACCACGAGTACGTCGATCATCAGGCCTCCACGAGCTGAGTGGTGAGCAGGGCCTCGGGCAGCTCGACGGTGAACCGGGCACCGCCGAGCGGGCCGGTGTCGAGCGCGACCCGTCCGCCGGTCCGCTCGACCAGCCGCCGCACCATCGCCAGGCCCAGTCCGCGCGGGCGGTGCGCGGGCGCGTCCTTGCTGGTCCACCCCTCCTCGAAGACCTGCTCGCGCAGGTCCTCCGGCACTCCCGGGCCGCTGTCCGCGACCTGCAGCAGCAGGGTGGAGCCGGCCGCGGCCAGCGTGACCTCCACCCGGCCGCCCCCGGCGGGTGCCAGGGCGTCCACCGCGTTGTCGATCAGGTTGCCGAGCACGGTCACCAGCGTCCGGGCGTCCACCACGGTGTCCGGCAGGTGGGCTGCCGGGGCCAGCGACAGCCGCACCCCGCGTTCGGCGGCCACCGCCGTCTTGCCCGCCAGCAGGGCCGCCGCGTGCGGGTCCTGGACCTGTTCGGCGATCCTGGCGGCGACCACGGCGTGCGAGCCGGACTGCTCGGAGATGAAGGCCACCGCCTGCTCGTGGCGGCCGAGCTCGAGCAGGCCGAGCAGGGTGTGCATCCGGTTGGCGTGTTCGTGGTCCTGGGCGCGCAGCGCCTCGGTGAGGCTGCGGGTGGTGTCCAGCTCGCGGACCAGCGCCTCCAGTTCGGTGCGGTCGCGCAGCGTCACCACCGCGCCCTTGTCGGCGGTGTCCATCCGGTTCACCACCAGCACCCGGTCGTCCCGGACGGCGGGCAGGTCGGCGCCGGTGATCCGGCCGGTCAGCACGTCGGTCAGCCGGCCCGGCGGCAGCACCGCGGCGATCGGGCGGCCGGTGCAGTCCTCGGGCAGGCCGAGCAGTCGCACGGCCTCGTCGTTGGCCAGCCGGATCCGGCCGCGCTCGTCCAGTGCCACCATGCCCTCGCGGATGCCGTGCAGCATCGCCTCCCGTTCGACCAGCAGCGCGGAGATGTCGGCGAGTGCGATGTTGTGGGTGCGCCGCTTGAGCCGGCGGGCCAGGGCGAGGGTGGCGACGGTGCCCGCGGCGAGCCCGGCGCCGGCGCACAGCAGGATGCCGGTGAGCATCTTCAGCAGGCGGCGGCGGATCGAGTCGTCGCTGATGCCGACGGACACCTCGCCGACGATCCGGCCGTCGGCCGTCCGCAGCGGCACCTTGCCACGGGCGGTGCGGCCCAGGGTGCCCTGCTGGATGGCGGTGACGCTGTGGCCGTTGAGGGCGGGTTCGGGGTCGGTGCTGACCCGGTGGCCGATCCGGCCGGGGTCGGTGTGCGAGAGGCGGATCCCGTCCAGGTCGGTGACCACCACGAAGCTGGCGCCGGTGGCCAGCCGGATCTGTTCGGCGTTGCGCTGGGCGGTCACCACGTCGCGGGTGGCGGCGGCCCGGGCGATGGTCTCGTCGGTGGCGGTGGCCTGGGCGATGGACAGCGCGCGTTGCATCGCGTCGTGGTCCAGCTCGCTGCTGACCGGGGCCAGGAACAGCCCGGCGGTCACCGCCGTGACACCCACGGTGACGACGGTCTGGCTCAGCAGCAGCTGCGCGAAGACCCGGCGGGGCCAGTGGGGGAGCTTCATCCGGGCCTCCTCTCGGCGGCTGGGGCGGTGCGGGCGGGGGGTTGGCACACCCTATGTTTCCGGCGTGTTTCTGTCACCGCGTCCCCGCAGTTGTAGCGGAAGCAAAACGAGCAGAACACCCCTCAATGCGGAGAACCCGCAGTACGCGGAGAAGGCTCCCGGGAGGGCCGGGCCCGCTCCTACCTTTCGGGGGCAAACACCGACCCGGGAGGATCAATGACACGTACCCCGGCGATCGAGCTGACCGGCGCAACGAAACGTTTCCGCACCCCCTCCGGGGCGCTGCACACCGCCGTCCGCGATCTCGATCTGACCGTCGCCCAGGGCGAGTTCGTCGCCGTCGTCGGCCCCACCGGCTGCGGCAAGTCCACCACGCTGACCCTGGTCAGCGGTCTCGAGGAGCCCACCGAGGGCGAGGTCCGGGTGCACGGCGAGCCCGTGCGCGGGATCGACCCCCGGGTCGGGTTCGTCTTCCAGCAGGACGCCGTCTTCCCGTGGCGCACCGTGCTCTCCAACGTGATGGCCGGGCCTCGCTTCCGGGGCGTGCCCGCCGCGGAGGCCAGGGAACGCGCCCGGGAGTGGCTGGGCCGGGTCGGCCTGGCCGCCTTCGAGGACCGCTACCCGCACCAGTTGTCCGGCGGCATGCGCAAGCGGGTCGCGCTCGCCCAGACCTTCGTCAACGACCCGGCGATCCTGCTGATGGACGAGCCGTTCTCGGCGCTGGACGTCCAGACCCGCGCCCTGATGTCCGACCAACTGCTGGAGCTGTGGGCCGGAAGCGGTTCCACCGAGGACGCGGCGTCGGTCGTCTTCGTCACCCACGACCTGGACGAGGCCATCGCGCTCGCCGACCGCGTCGTGGTGATGACCGCCGGACCGGCCACCGTCAAGGAGGTCTTCACCGTCGACCTGCCGCGGCCGCGCACCGTGGAAGCCGTCCGGCTGGAGCCGAGGTTCGTCGAGCTGTACCGCGAGATCTGGGCATCGCTCGGCGAAGAGGTGCGCATCACCCGGGAGAGAGGAGCGGGTCGTGCCGCTTGAGACCGCGCCCGAGACCCCGTCCGCGCCGGCCGCCGAGGCCGCCACCACGACGAGAACCGAGGCCCGCGAACGGGCCGCCCGCAACCGGAGGTCGATGGTCCTCGGCGCCCGCGTCGGCGTACTGGTCGGCTTCCTCGGCCTGTGGGAGCTCTGCGCCCGGACGAACGTCATCGACCCGTTCAACTTCTCGCAGCCGTCGAGGATCTGGGACCAGATCTGGCAGTGGATCACCCACGGCACCGCACAGGGCTCGCTCGGCGAGCAGATCGGCTACACCCTGTACGAGGCCCTCACCGGCTGGGTGCTGGGCGTCATCGGCGGTGTGCTGCTGGGCATCGCGCTCGGCCGGATCCGCTTCCTGGCCGATGTGTTCGGGCCGTACATCAAGGTGCTCAACGCCATCCCGCGGATCGTGCTGGCCCCGATCTTCCTGATCTGGTTCGGCCTCGGCCCGGCGTCGAAGGTCGCCTCCGCGGTGGTCCTGGTGTTCTTCCCGGTGTTCTTCAACGCCTTCCAGGGCGCCCGCGAGGTGGACCGCAACCTCGTCGCCAACGCCCGCATCCTCGGCGCCGACAACCGCAGGGTCACCCTCCAGGTGGTCATCCCCGCCGCCACCACCTGGATCTTCACCAGCCTGCACGTCAGCTTCGGCTTCGCGCTGATCGGCGCGATCGTCGGCGAGTACATCGGCGCCACCAAGGGCCTCGGCCTGATGGTCGCCGCCGCTCAGGGCACCTTCAACGCGGCCGGGGTGTACGCGGCCATGAGCATCCTCGCCGTCGTCGCGCTGGTGACCGAGGGGTTGCTGACCTACGCCGAGAAGAAGCTGTTCCGCTGGAAGCCCGCGGACGCGGGCGACGGCCGCTGAACCCCCCGCCCGCAAGAGACGGCCGCTGAACACCCCCCGCCCGCCAGAAGAGAGAGGCTTCCCCACCCATGCGCCCGAACTCGACGCCCAGAGTCGCCGCCGCCGCCCTCGCCGCCGCCCTGCTCCTCCCGCTCTCCGCCTGCGCCAACGACGCCGCCACCTCCACCCACGGCGCCGCCGCCCCGGCCGGCCGGCAGGTCGACGGGCCCAAGGTCAAGATCATGGTCGGCGGCCTCGACAAGGTCATCTACCTGCCCGCGATGCTCACCCAGCGGCTCGGCTACTTCGCCGACGCCGGCGTCAACGTGGAGCTGATGAGCGAGCCGGCCGGCGTCAACGCGACCACCGCGCTGCTGGCCGGCGACGTCCAGGGCGCCGTCGGCTTCTACGACCACACCATCGACCTCCAGGCCAAGGGCAAGCACGTCGAGTCCGTGGTGCAGTTCGCCCAGGCGCCCGGCGAGGTCGAACTCGTCTCCGCCAAGCAGGCCGACGCCGTCAGGTCCGGCGCCGACTTCAAGGGCAAAAAGCTCGGCGTCACCAGCATCGGCTCCTCCACCGACTTCCTCACCAAGTACCTGGCGGTCAAGAACGGCACCGCCGTGAGCGAGTTCAGCCCGATCGCCGTCGGCGCCGGACAGACCTTCGTCGCCGCGCTCCAACAGGGCAGCATCGACGCCGGGATGACCACCGACCCGACCGTCGCCAACGTCCTCGACAAGGGCCTCGGCAAGATCCTCTACGACCTGCGCACCCCCGAGGGCTCGCGCCAGGCGCTCGGCGGGCTCTACCCGTCGTCCTCGCTGTACATGAACACCGACTGGGTGGAGAAGAACAAGGACACCACCCAGAAGCTGGCCAACGCCTTCGTCAGGACCCTCAGGTGGATGTCCACCCACACCCCGGAGGAGATCGCCGCGCAGATGCCCGCCGACTACGCGCAGGGCGGCGCCGAACAGTACGCGGCGGCCATCAATGCGACCCTGCCGATGTTCACCACCGACGGCGTGATGCCGGCCGACGGCCCCAGGACGGTGCTCGCGGTGCTCGCGGCCTTCCACCCGGACGTCCAGGGCAAGGAGGGGACGATCGACCTGTCCCGGACCTACACCACCGAGTTCGTCGGCAAGGCCACCGGCTGACAGGCCCCTCCGCCTCTCCGCCTCTCCGGCTTCCGCTCCCGGCTACCGCCTCCCCGCGGCCGCGGTCCCGCGCTCACCCCCACGGGCGCGGGGCCGCCCTGCTGCCCCGGCCGCCACGCCGTTCGGCCGTCACGCCGCCCGGCCGCTGCACGCCCCGCACGGAAGCACGTCCAGGGCCGCTACAAGCCCCGCACGGACAGCACGTCCATCCGCGCCGGCGTCCCCGCCGCCTTGCCGCAGCTCTCCGGACGCGGCGGCTCGCTCACCGTCTCGATCACGTCGACCTCCCAGGCCCGGCCGTCCCGGTGCATCACCCGCACCAGCCAGCGGCCCTCGCCGTCCGGCCGCTGGGTCAGCGTGAGCGCGTCCACCCCGGTCTCGCCGGTCGCCAGCCGCACCGCGTGCTCGGCCGCCTGGCCCGGCCGCTCCCAGCCCGAACAGCCCCGCGACCACTCCGGCACCATGCGGCCGGCCGCCGTCGCGGCCAGCACCTCCTTGGCGCTCTCCGCCGTGAGCCGCCCGTACGCGTAGCCGTACGGCAGCACCAGCATCGTGGGGGAGAAGCGGTGCCCGCCCAGGTGGGTCACCTCCCAGACCTCGCTGTGCCCGGCCGCCGCGAGCTCCGCCGCGAGGGGACGCCCCAGCAGCGCGCAGCAGCGGTCCCGCCGCCCGTTGGTGCACACCATGGCCAGCGGGCCGCCGACGTGCTCCACCCCGAAACCCGTGTGGTCCCCGGCGCCCAGTGCCGCGAAGTCCAGCTCCAGCAGCTCCGCCGGATCCGTCACCTCCGCCCGGCGCACCCAGCCGCGCCCCGGCACGGTGTGCGCCACCACCACCTCGTGGCGCGCCGTCGGCAGGCAGTCCGCGTGCCGCCCCGGGCGACGGATCAGCGCCACCCGCACCCCGGTGCCGGCCGCGGCCGCGTCCAGCGCGCGGCCGACGGCCGCGTCCAGGTGGCTCTCGCCCAGCGCCTTGGCGCCCCACGGGCCGTTCTGCTCCAGCAGCAGCCAGGTGGCGGCCACCGCGGCCGTGGCGGTCAGCGGCTCCGACAGTTCACGCGACACGGTCGCACAGGTGCTCACCCGGGCAAGGCTACCCTCGGCGGTTCGGCCCGGCGGGGCCCGCCGGGGCCCGCCGGAGGGCGGGAGCCCGCAGGCTCCCGCCCTCCTCATCCGTCACCTCGCGACGGGCGGAGCCGTCACCCGATCACGCGGGGCCGGCGACCACGGCGATCGGAGTGGTCACCGGGGTCCCCGAGCCGTCGCGGCGCGGGTCGCGCTCCGGCAGGTCCACCGGGGCGCCCTTGGCGGTGGCGGCCCGGGCCGGGGCGGCACCCGCCCAGGCGAACGCCAGGCCGTCCTCGCCGCGCAGGAAGCGCTGGCAGCGCACGCCGCCGGTGGCGCGGCCCTTGCGCGGGTACTGCTCGAACGGGGTGACCTTCCAGCTGGTCTGCTCCACGCCGGACAGTGTCCCCGAGGCGGCCGCCACCGAGACCACCACCGCGTCCGCGGCCGGGTCGACTGCCGTGAACGACAGCACCCGGGCCCCGTCCGACAGCTTGACGCCCGCCATGCCGCCCGCCGGGCGGCCCTGCGGACGGACCTGGGCCGCCGGGTAGCGCAGCAGCTGGGCGTCCGAGGTGATGAACACCAGGTCCTCCTCGCCGGTGCGCAGTTCGACCGCGCCCACCAGCTCGTCACCCTCCTTGAGGGCGATCACCTCGAACTCGTCCTTGTTCGCCGGCCACTCCGGCACCACCCGCTTCACCACGCCCTGCACGGTGCCCAGCGCCAGACCCGGCGAGGACTCGTCCAGGGTCGTCAGCCCGAGCACCCGCTCGCCGGCCTCCAGCCGCAGGAACTCGCCGACCGGCGCACCGCCCGCGAGCGTCGGCGACGGCGTCGGCGGCAGCGCCGGCAGGTCGATCACCGGCAGTCGCAGCACCCGGCCCGCCGACGTCACCACGCCCACGTCCGCGCGCGCCGTCGCGTGCACCGCCGAGACGATCACATCGTGCTTGGAACGCTTCTCCGACACCTCGAACGGCTCGCCGTCCGCCGTCCGGGCCAGCAGCCCCGTCGAGGACAGCAGCACCCGGCACGGGTCGTCCGCCACCTCCAGCGGCACCGCCAGCGCCGCCGCCGGCACCGCGCCCGCCTCCAGCAGGACCGTGCGCCGCTCCGTCCCGAACTGCTTGGACACCGCGCCCAGTTCGGACGACACCACGCTGCGCAGCTTGGTGTCCGACTCCAGGATCTCGGTCAGCTCCGCGATCTCCGTCGTCAGCTTCTCCTTCTCCTGCTCCAGCTCCACCCGGTCGAACCGGGTCAGCCGGCGCAGCGGGGTGTCCAGGATGTAGGCGGTCTGCGTCTCCGACAGCGAGAAGCGCTCCATCAGGCGCTCCTTCGCCTGCTGGGCGTTGTCACTCGACCGGATGACCGCGATGACCTCGTCGATGTCGACGAGCGCCACCAGCAGACCCTCGACCAGGTGCAGCCGCTCCTCGCGCTTGCGCCGACGGAAGTCGCTGCGCCGGCGCACCACGGTGAAGCGGTGGTCGACGTAGACCTCCAGCAGCTCCTTCAGCCCCAGCGTCAGCGGCTGGCCGTCCACCAGCGCCACGTTGTTGATGCCGAAGGTCTCCTCCATCGGCGTCAGCTTGTACAGCTGCTCGAGCAGCGCCTCCGGCACGAAGCCGTTCTTCACCTCGATCACCAGCCGCAGCCCGTGCTCGCGGTCGGTCAGGTCCTTGACGTCCGCGATGCCCTGCAGCTTCTTCGCGTTGACCAGGTCCTTGATCTTCGAGATGACCTTCTCGGGGCCGACGTTGTACGGCAGTTCGGTGACCACGATGCCCTTGCGGCGGGCCGTCACCGCCTCCACCGTCGCCGTCGCCCGGATCTTGAAGGTGCCGCGGCCCGACTCGTACGCGTCCCGGATCCCCGACAGGCCCACGATCCGCCCGCCGGTCGGCAGGTCGGGACCGGGCACGAACCGCATCAGCGTGTCCAGGTCCGCGTTCGGGTGCTTGATCAGGTGCCGGGCCGCCGCCACCACCTCGGACAGGTTGTGCGGCGGCATGTTCGTCGCCATGCCCACCGCGATGCCGGTCGCGCCGTTCACCAGCAGGTTCGGGAACGCGGCCGGCAGCGCCAACGGCTCCTGCTCGCTGCCGTCGTAGTTCGGGCCGAAGTCGACGGTGTCCTCGTGGATCGACTCCACCATCGCCATCGACGCCGCCGTCAGCCGCGACTCGGTGTAGCGCATCGCCGCCGGCGGGTCGTCGTTGCCCAGCGAACCGAAGTTGCCGTGCCCGTCGATCAGCGGCAGCCGCATCGAGAACGGCTGCGCCATGCGCACCACCGAGTCGTAGATCGACGCGTCGCCGTGCGGGTGCAGCCGACCCATCACCTCGCCCACCACGCGGGCGCACTTCACGTGCGCGCGGTCCGGGCGCAGGCCCATCTCGTTGGCCTGGTAGAGGATCCGGCGGTGCACCGGCTTCAGACCGTCCCGCGCGTCGGGCAGCGCACGCGAGTAGATCACCGAGTAGGCGTACTCCAGGAAGGAGCCCTGCATCTCGTCCACGACGTCGACGTCGAGGATGCGCTCCTCGAAGTCTCCGGGCGGCGGGGTCTGCGAACTGCGGCGGGCCATCGCGGCGGGGCTCCCTTACGTGTCGCTGGCTGTGTCGTCGGTCGGTCGTCGGCCGTGGGTGTCCGGTCGGACGGCGGTCACCGTCCGCTCCGCCGCCCTGCCTCCGGACCCGTCAACCGGGCGCCGTCAACAGGGCACGGCGCCCCCATTGTGGACCCTCCCGCCGACACTCCCGGTCAGCGGCCCTCTTCCGCCCCTGGCGAACGCCCCGTCCGCGCGGACACGAACGCGCCCTCCGCGCGTTGCACCACAATGGGGGACGCCACACGACCCCGACATCGACGACGGGAAGGACCCGAGCGCATGGCCAACCCGGCCCCCGCCTCCAGCCGAGGCATCGCCATCACCGAGCACCGCCTGGCCAACGGCCTGCGCGTCGTCCTCTCCGAGGACCACCTCACCCCGGTCGCCGCGGTCTGCCTCTGGTACGACGTGGGCTCCCGCCACGAGGTCAAGGGCCGCACCGGCCTCGCCCACCTCTTCGAGCACCTGATGTTCCAGGGCTCCGCCAACGTCTCCAACAACGGGCACTTCGAACTCGTCCAGGGCGCCGGCGGCTCGCTCAACGGCACCACCAGCTTCGAGCGCACCAACTACTTCGAGACCATGCCCGCCCACCAGCTGGAGCTCGCCCTCTGGCTGGAGGCCGACCGCATGGGTTCGCTGCTCGCCGCCCTCGACGAGACGTCCATGGAGAACCAGCGCGACGTCGTCAAGAACGAGCGCCGCCAGCGCTACGACAACGTGCCGTACGGCACCGCCTTCGAGAAGCTCACCGCGCTCTCCTTCCCGGACGGCCACCCGTACCACCACACCCCGATCGGCTCGATGGCCGACCTGGACGCGGCCACCCTGGAGGACGCCCGCGCGTTCTTCCGCACCTACTACGCGCCCAACAACGCGGTGCTGTCCGTCGTCGGCGACATCGACCCCGAGCAGACCATCGCCTGGGTCGAGAAGTACTTCGGCTCCATCCCCGCCCACGACGGCAAGCAGCCCCCGCGCTCCGGCGAACTCCCCGACACCATCGGCCGGGAGCTGCGCGAGGAGATCCGCGAGGACGTCCCCTCCCGCGCCCTGATGGCCGCCTACCGCCTGCCGCACGACGGCACCCGGGAGGCCGACGCCGCCGACCTCGCGCTCACCATCCTCGGCAGCGGCGAGTCCAGCCGCCTCTACAACCGGCTCGTCCGCCGCGACCGCACCGCCGTCGCCGCCGGCTTCGGCCTGCTCCGCCTCGCCGGCGCCCCCAGCCTCGGCTGGCTCGACGTCAAGACCTCCGGCGACGCGACCATCGCGCAGATCGAGGCCGCCGTGGACGAGGAACTCGCCCGCTTCGCCGCCGAAGGCCCCACCCCGGAGGAACTCGAGCGCGCCCAGGCCCAGATCGAGCGCGAGTGGCTCGACCGCCTCACCACCGTCGCCGGCCGCGCCGACGAACTCTGCCGCTACGCCGTCCTGTTCGGCGACCCCAAGCTGCTGAACGACGCCCTCCCCAAGGTCCTCGACGTCACCGCCGAAGAGGTCCAGGCCGTCGCCAAGGCCCGGCTCCACCCCGACAACCGGGCCGTCCTCGTCTACGAGCCGACCGCCGCCGCTTCCGACGCCGCTTCCGAAGAGGAGGGTGCCGCCGCATGAGCACCGACTACGTCCCCGCGATGACCTTCCACCCCCAGCCCCGGCCCGGCACGCCCAGCCCGTGGGCCTTCCCCGCCCCCGAGCGCTCCTCCCTCGGCAACGGGATCACCGTGCTGCACTGCCACCGGCCCGGCCAGCAGCTGGTCGCCGTCGAGGTGCTCCTCGACGCCCCGCTCGCCGCCGAGCCCGAGGGCCTCGACGGCGTCGCCGCCATCCTCGCCCGGGCGTTCAGCGAGGGCACCGACACCCTCACCGCCGAGGAGTTCGCCGCCGAGCTGGAGCGTGCCGGTGCCACCCTCGACGCGCACGCCGACCACCCGTGCATCCGGGTCTCCCTGGAGGTCCCCGCCTCCCGGCTCCAGCGCGGCCTCACCCTGCTCGCGGACGCCCTGCGCGCCCCGGCCCTCCCCGCCGAGGAGATCGAGCGGCTCGTCGCCAACCGCCTGGACGAGATCGTCCACGAGCAGGCGAACCCGGCCCGGCGCGCCGCCAAGGCCCTCTACGCGGAGCTGTTCGACGCCGCCGACCGCCTCTCCCGGCCCCGCAGCGGCACCGCCGACACCGTCAAGTCGATCGACCGCGCGGCCGTCAAGGCCTTCTACGAGGCCCACGTGCGCCCGGCCACCAGCACCGTCGTCGTGGTCGGCGACCTCACCGGCGTCGAGCTGCCCGCCCTGCTGGAGAGCACCCTCGGCACCTGGACCGGCTCCGCCGCGGAGCCCTCCGCCCACGCCCCCGTCACCGCCGACGACCACGGCCGCGTCCTGATCGTCGACCGCCCCGGCTCGGTGCAGACCCAGCTGCTGATCGGCCGGATCGGGCCGGACCGCCACGACCCGGTCTGGGCCGCCCAGATCCTCGGCACCTACTGCCTCGGCGGCACCCTCACCTCCCGGCTCGACCGCGTCCTGCGCGAGGAGAAGGGCTACACCTACGGCGTCCGCGCGTTCGCCCAGCCGCTGCGCTCCGCCGCGGACGGCAGCGGGCGCTCGCTGCTGGCCATCAGCGGCTCGGTGGACACCGCCTCCACCGCTCCGGCGCTCGCCGACACCTGGACCATCCTGCGCACCCTCGCCGCGGAGGGCCTCACCGACGCCGAGCGGGACGAGGCCGTGCAGTTCCTGGTCGGCGTCGCGCCGCTGAAGTACGAGACCGCGGGCTCGGTCGCCGGCACCCTGGCCGACCAGGTCGAGCAGCAGCTCCCCGACGACTACCAGGCCGAGGTCTACCGGCAGCTCGCCGAACTGCCCACCGCCGCGGCCACCGAGGCCGTGGTCGCGGCCTTCCCGCCGGACCGCCTGGTCACCGTCCTGGTCGGCGACGCCGCCGCGATCGAGGACGACGTGCGGGCGCTGGGGATCGGCGAGGTCACCGTCGTCGGCTGAGACCCGCCGCTGTTCCGCTCGGCCCGGTGGAGCCTGCGCTCCACCGGGCCGGCGCGTTCCTAAATCCGTTGCGGGCCCCACCCGGTCCGTGGATAGATGTTCCCCGACGCACACCACGTGCGAACTGCGAGGAACGAAGGGAGGCGGTCACCATGCGGGTCGAGCGAACCATACGACGCTCCCCGAGGCCGTCCCTCCCCTGTTCCGCTCCGGCTGCCTGAGCGCACCCGCCCCGAACTTCCCCGAGCCGCGCCGGGATCTCGTGTCGCGCGGCCGTGCCCTTCCCGAACCACCCGACCGCTGGAGGTCGTTCAACCATGACGTACACCGAGGTGCCCGGAATCCGCGTGCCGATCCGGATGTGGACCGACCCCGCGACGGTCGAGGGCCAGGCGATGCAGCAGCTGCGCAACATCAGCTCCCTGCCGTGGCTGCACGGTCTCGCGGTGATGCCGGACGTCCACCTGGGCAAGGGCGCGACCGTCGGCTCCGTCATCGCCATGAAGGGTGCGGTCTGCCCGGCGGCCGTCGGCGTCGACATCGGCTGCGGGATGAGCGCGGTGAAGACCTCCCTCACCGCCGCGGACCTCCCGGACGACCTGTCCCGGCTGCGTTCCAGGATCGAGCAGGCGATCCCGGTCGGCCGGGGCCTGCACACCGACCCGGTCGACCCGGCCAAGCTGCACGGCTTCCGGACGGCGGGCTGGGACGACTTCTGGCAGCGCTTCGACGGCGTGGCGAAGGAGGTCAAGTGGCGCCGCGCAAAGGCAATGCAGCAGATGGGGACTCTCGGCGGAGGTAATCATCATATTGAACTATGTTTGGATGATGGCGGAAACGTTTGGCTAACGCTGCATTCCGGATCGCGTGGAATCGGCAAGGAGTTGGCCGAGCATCACATGGGTGTCGCGCGCTCGCTCCCGCACAACCAGGGGCTGGTCGACCGAGATCTGGCGGTCTTCGTCTCGGAGACCTCGGAGATGGCGGCCTACCGCCAGGACCTGTTCTGGGCGCAGGAGTATGCGTTCCACAACCGCTCGATCATGATGGCGCTCCTCAAGAGCGCCGTGCGCCGCGAACTCCCGAAGGCGAAGGTCACGTTCGAGGACGAGATCAGCTGCCACCACAACTACGTGGCGGAGGAGCGGTACGAAGGCCTGGACCTGCTGGTGACCCGCAAGGGCGCTATCCGGGCTCGGGTCGGCGACTACGGAATCATCCCCGGCTCTATGGCCACCGGTTCCTACATCGTCCGCGGCCTCGGCAACGAGGCGGCGTTCAACTCCGCCTCGCACGGCGCCGGCCGCAAGATGAGCCGCAACGCCGCGAAGAAGCGCTTCACCACCCGGGATCTGATCGAGCAGACCATGGGCGTGGAGTGCCGCAAGGACAGCGGCGTGGTGGACGAGATCCCGGGCGCCTACAAGTCCATCGAGAAGGTCATGGCCCAGCAGACCGACCTGGTCGAGCCGGTCGCCCACCTGATGCAGGTCGTCTGCGTGAAGGGCTGAGCATCGACACGCGATGGCCCCCGATCCGTCGGGGGCCATCCTCAGCGCTGCCGCGGAAGGACTCGTGGGCGTTCGGGGCCGACGAGCCGCCAGCGGCGGATCTCGCAGCTCTTGAGCGTTCGGCTCAGCTGCTCGGACGCTCGCTCCATGCTTGCTGCCGTGCGAAGCACCTCGTCCTCCTCCGGGGTCCAGCTGCGTCGTGGCGGGGCGAACTTCATGGTCGGCGGGCGGACCCAGATACGGGCCCGACCGGCTCCCAGCAGCTTCCGGGGCAGTGCCAGGCAGCCCGGGTAGTAGAGGTCGCCGGCCAGTGCCACACCGGCCTCGTTCAGGAAGAGGATGTTGTAGATGTCGTCGCGCTTGTTGCGGGTGAGCTTGCGGCGGGCGCCGCACAGCCGTTCCGCGTAGTCGACAGCGAAGGCCGCCAGGGCATCGCTCTTGGTGGTCAGGCTCACGAACGGCAGGTCCTGGGAGGTGCGTCCCACCGACCCATCTGCGTCGATCAGCCCCCGCAGGTAGTCGCGCTGGGAGAACGGCACGGTCGGCGGCGCGACGACCTCGGACTTCCGACCCACCGGTAGGCCGAGTTCCCGCAGTTCCTCGCGAAACTCGCGGGCGCTCACGGTCGAGGTCGCCGAGGTGTGCTCTGCCCCGAAGTTGGTGCTCCGCGTCCGGTACCGGATGCTGCTGTAGAACGGGCAGAGCCGCTGGAACTCCTCCAGGATCGGGGCGTCCCGGGCCGAGAGTTCCACCGTGAGACGGCCCTTGTTGCCGACTCCCTGCGCGAGGTGTCCGTCCGCCTGGAGAAAGGCGAACATGTAGGCGTGCTCGGGCCGTTCGAGGTCGAAGAACGTCATGCCTCGAGCATCAGTGCGACCCGCCGTTCGGGAGGGGCGAACGATCGCCGGTTCACCCCATGGTGTCGATGTGGCCGGTTCCGCGAACGGAAGCGCCCGGCAGTGCTACCACAGCCGGGCGCTTCGTGGCGCGTTGCGAGGGCTCAGGCGGCGGCCGGGAGCTCGTCGAGGCCCTCGGCGACGAGCTTGGCGAGGCGGTCGAGGGCCTCGTCGGCGCCGGGGGCGTCGGAGGCGAGGACGACCTCGTCGCCGCCCTGGGCGCCCAGCGCGAGCAGGCCGAGCATGGAGGCGGCGTTGACGGGGTTGCCGCCCGGCTTGGCGATGGTGATCGGCACGCCGGTGGCCGTGACGGCCCGGACGAAGATGGAGGCGGGACGGGCGTGCAGGCCCTCGGCCCAACCGATGGTGACGCGGCGCTCGGCCATGAGACGTGCCTTTCCGGTGAAGCTGGTCACGGCCGTGCTCGGGGAGCGGGGGAAACGACCGTGTTGTCTAGACCAGTGTCGCACGCAGGCGACCCCTCGGAGCCGTCGCGTTCGGGAGTTGTGATTGTTTCTTTTCGGGGCATAAGACCCGGCCAGTGGCCCTGTCCACCCTGCCGCGAGCGCGCGACCGGCGCCATTCGGCCCGCCGCCGGATAACCTGACGAATGTGGAAGACCCCGCGGTGGCGAACCCCGAGCAGACCGGCTATCCGCAGCACTGGGAAGCCGACGTCCTCCTGCGCGACGGCGGCACGGCCCGGATCCGGCCGATCACCCCGGGCGACGCGGGGCGGCTGGTGGAGTTCTACGAGCAGGTCTCGGACCAGTCCAAGTACTTCCGCTTCTTCGCCCCGTACCCGCGGCTGTCCGACAAGGACGTCCGCCGCTTCACCCACCACGACTTCGTGAACCGGGTCGGCCTCGCGGTGGTGGTCCGCGACCGCTTCATCGCCACCGTCCGCTACGACCGGATCGACGCCGAGGGCCGCCCCTCCGACTCGGGAACCGACGCCGAGGTCGCCTTCCTCGTCCAGGACGCCCACCAGGGCCGCGGCGTCGCCTCCGCCCTGCTGGAGCACATCGCGGCCGTCGCCCAGGAGCGCGGCATCCGCCGCTTCCAGGCCGAGGTGCTGCCGGAGAACCGCAAGATGGTGAAGGTCTTCACCGACGCCGGCTACACCCAGCGCCGCAGCTTCGCCGACGGCGTGGTGCACCTGGAGTTCGACCTCGAGCAGACCGACCGCTCGCTCGCGGTGATGCGCGCCCGCGAGCACCGCGCCGAGGCCCGCTCCGTCCAGCGCCTGCTCATCCCGCGCTCGGTGGCCGTGGTCGGGGTGTCCCGCAACCCGCAGAGCGTCGGCCGGGCCATCCTGCGCGACCTGCTGGGCGGCTTCGACACCTCCTTCCGCAGCCGGTACGAGCCCGGCGCCGAGCCGCGCGCCGTGTACGCCGTGAACCGCAACGCCCCGCCCGGCACCGAACTGGACGGCGTGCCGGTGCACCGTTCGGTCCTGGACGTCCCCGGGCCGGTCGACCTCGCCGTGATCGCCGTCCCGGAGAGCGCCGTCCCGGCGGCCGTGGCCGAGTGCGGCGCGCACGGGGTGCAGGGCCTGGTGGTGGTCACCGCCGGCTACGCCGAGACCGGCCCGGAGGGGCGGGACCGGCAGCGCGCCCTGGTCCGCCAGGCCCGGGCGGCGGGCATGCGGGTGGTCGGCCCGAACGCCTTCGGTCTGATCAACACCGACCCCGAGCGCCCGCTGAACGCCTCGCTCGCCCCGCACCTGCCCGAGCGCGGCGGCTTCGGGATCTTCTGCCAGTCCGGGGCGATCGGCGTCGCCCTGCTGGAGGCCGCCCACAAGCGCGGGCTCGGCGTCTCCTCCTTCGCCTCGGTCGGCAACCGCGCCGACGTCTCCGGCAACGACTTCCTCCAGTACTGGGCCGAGGACGAGGCCACCGAGGTGGTGCTGCTCTACCTGGAGTCCTTCGGCAACCCCCGCAAGTTCACCCGGATCGCCCGCCGGCTGGCCGCCGCCAAGCCGGTCGTCGTGGTCAAGGGCGCCCGGCACACCGGCAGCCTGCCGCCCGGCCACGCCGTCCCCGCCACCGCCACCGGCCTGCGCGACGCCACCGTGGACGCGCTGTTCGAACAGGCCGGCGTGACCAGGGTGGCGACCATCACCGAGCTCTTCGACACCGGGGAACTGCTCGCCCAGCAGCCGCTGCCACCGGGCGACCGGATCGCCGTGGTCGGCAACTCCGACTCGCTCGGCCTGCTCACCTACGACGCCTGCCTGAGCGCCGGCCTGCGCCCGCGCACGCCCGTGGACCTCACCACGGCCGCGACCGGCGAGAACTTCCGGATCGCCCTGGACGTCGCGCTCAGCGACCCGGCCGTGGACGCCGTGATCGCCGTCGCCATCCCGCCGATCGGCACCGCCGCGCACGCCTTCACGGGCGGCCGGCTGACCGGCCCGGACGACCCCGAGACGGGCTCGGACGACCTGGAGATCGCCACCGGCCTGCTCGAAGCGGGCGCACGCGCACGTGAGTTGGGCAAGCCCCTGGTGCTGGCCCACCTCGCCCTGACCGACCTGCCGGCCCGGCTGCGCCCCGGCGGCATCCCGGCCTACGCGGCCCCCGAGCGTGCCGTGGGCGCCCTCGCCCACGCCGTGCACTACGCCCAGTGGCGCAGCCGCACCGCCGAGGCGGAGGAGACGGCACGCGTTCCCGAACTGGACCGGATCGACGAGCCCGGCGCCCGCGCCCTGGTGGAGGCGGCACTGAGCACCCGCGCCGCGACGGCCGCGCGCACCCAGCCCGGCGGCGCCCGGATCACCCTGTCCGAGACCGACGCCCAGGAGCTGCTGGCCCGCTACGGGATCGACGTCTCCCCGGTGCTGCCCGCCCCGGACGAGGAGAGCGCCGTCCGGGCCGCCGAGCGGCTCGGCTACCCGGTGGCCCTGAAGGCGACCGCCCCGCACCTGCGCCACCGCCCCGACCTGGGCAGCGTCCGCCTCGACCTGACCGGCGAGCCGGGCCTGCGCCGCGCCCACCGCGAGCTGGACGCCCTGCTCGGCGGCGCGGCCGGGGCCCAGCTGGTGGTGCAGCGGATGGCCGCGCGCGGCGTGGACACCGTGATCGGCGCCACGGTCGACCCGGCGGTGGGGGCGATCCTCTCCTTCGGGCTGGCCGGCGCCCCGGCCGAACTGCTGGGCGACGTGGCCCACCGGCTGGTGCCGGCCACCGACCAGGACGTCGCGAGCCTGATCCGGGAGGTCCGGGCGGCGCCGCTGCTGTTCGGCTGGCGGGGGGCCGAGGCGGTGGACACCGCCGCCCTGGAGGAACTGCTGCTCCGGGTGTCGCAGCTCGTGGACGACGTGCCGGAGATCGCCTCGGTGGACCTCGAACCGGTGGTCGTCGCCCCGCACGGACTGGCGATCCTGGGGGCGCGGGTGAGGGTCGCGCCCCTGCCCGTCCGCAGCGATCTGGGCCCGCGCGCGATGAGCACGCTGTAGCCTTCCTTGGTTGCGCCTGCCCGTGGGCGCTGAAGTCCGAAGCTCGGCGCCGCGCCGCCCGCTTCGTCGGCGGACCATGCCAGGATGGAGTTATGGCGAAGACCGGTACCACCACTCAGGACCTGCGCTCGGCGATCGAGCGCAGCGGCTACTACCCGGCCCTGGTGTCCGAGGCGGTGGAGGCCGCGGTGGGCCCGGAGCCGATCAGCTCGTACCTGGTGCACCAGGAGACGACCTTCGACTCCAACGAGGTGCGCCGTCACGTGACGGTGCTGGTGCTGACCCCGACCCGGTTCGTGGTGAGCCACACCGACGAGCAGTCGGGCGACGCCGGCAGCCCCGCGGTGCCGTTCGCGACGACCTCGACGGAGAGCGTCCGGCTGGACCGGATCGGCTCGGTCGTGCTGAGCCGGATGGTCGCCAACCCGGAGACGTACACCCCGGGCACGCTGCCCCGCGAGGTGGTGCTGACGATCGGGTGGGGCGCGGTGCAGCGCCTGGACCTGGAACCGGCCGGCTGTTCGGACCCGAACTGCGAGGCCGACCACGGCTACACCGGCTCGGCGACGGCCGACGACCTCTCGCTGCGGGTGAGCGAGGCCGGTGACGGCCCGGAGACGGTGGCCCAGGCGCTGGAGTTCGCCCGGGCGCTGTCCGACGCGACGATCGTCAACGGCCCGCGGGGTTGACCCCGGCCGAGTCCGCCGCTTCCGACCGCTACGAATCCGGTTCCATGTCCTTCGCACCCTCCGACGGCTACGACGCCTTCGAGATCCTCGACCCGGCCGCGGCCCCCGCGCCCCCCTACGGCAGCGGCTCGCTCAGCGACCTGCTGCCCTCGGTGGCGGCGGGGCTGGGCGTCCCGGGGTTCACCGCGACGCTGCCGATCGCCCCGGCCGACCGGGCGGTGGTGTTCCTGGTGGACGGCCTCGGCTGGGAGCTGCTGCTGCGCCACCCCGAGTACGCGCCCTTCCTGTCCTCGCTGGCCGGCAGCTCGCTGGGCGGCTCCGGCCGTCCGCTGACCGCGGGCTTCCCGTCCACCACCGCGACCTCGCTGGCCTCGGTCGGCACCGGCACCCCGCCGGGACTGCACGGACTGGTCGGGTACACGGTGGCGGTGCCGGGCACCGACTACCTGATGAACCAGCTGCGCTGGCAGCCGCACACCGACCCGCAGGTCTGGCAGCCCTACCCGACGGTCTTCGAACTCACCGAGCGGGCCGGGGTGGCGACCGCCCAGGTGTCCTCCCCGCTGTTCGCCCAGACCCCGCTGACCAGGGTGGCCCTCTCCGGCGGCACCTTCCTCGGCCGCACCACGGGCGAGGAGCGGATGGACCAGGCCGCCGCCTGGCTGGCCGAGCACGACCGGGCGCTGGTGTACACCTACGTCAGCGAGCTGGACGGCGCCGGCCACCGCTTCGGCGTGGACTCCGACGAGTGGCGGATGACGCTGGACGCGGTGGACCGGCTGGCCCGCCGCCTGGCCGAGCGGCTGCCGCCGCGCTCGGTGATGTACGTGACCGCGGACCACGGCATGATCGACATCGCGCCGGAGGACCGGATCGACTTCGACGAGGACTGGGAGCTCGGCGCCGGTGTCGCCCTGCTCGGCGGCGAGGGGCGGGCCCGGCACGTGTACGCCGTCCCGGGCGCCGCGGCCGACGTGCACGCGGTCTGGAGCGAGGTGCTGGGGGACCGGATGTGGGTGGCCACCCGGGACCAGGCGATCGCGGCGGGCTGGTTCGGCCCCGCCGTCGACGAGCGGGTGTACCGGCGGATCGGCGACGTGGTTGCGGCGGCCCGCGACGACATCGCCGTCACCGCCTCCCGCAACGAGCCCGGGGAGTCCGCGATGATCGGCCTGCACGGCTCGATGACCCCGGTCGAGCAGTTCGTGCCGCTGCTCGAAGTCCGCGGCTGAGCCGGTCCGTTGACCTGCCTGCGCCCGAACCCTCCCGATCTGAAAGGCCCTTGCTCCACCCATGGCTGAACTGGTGTTCTTCTCGGGCACGATGGACTGCGGCAAGTCGACGCTGGCCCTGCAGATGGACCACAACCACACCGCGCGCGGCCGTCAGGGCGTGATCCTGACCCGCAACGACCGTGCGGGCGCGGCGACCATCTCCAGCCGTCTGGGCCTGCGCGCCGACGCGGTCGAGGTGACGGACGACTTCGACTTCCACGCGCACGTGGTGCAGCGGCTCTCGGCCGGCGGCCGGGTGGACTACCTGATCTGCGACGAGGCGCAGTTCTTCGCCGCCGAGCAGGTCGACCAACTGGCCCGGGTGGTGGACGAGCTGGGCATCGACGTCTACACCTTCGGCATCACCACCGACTTCCGCACCCGGCTCTTCCCGGGGTCGCAGCGGCTCATCGAGCTGGCCGACCGGGTGGAGGTGCTCCAGGTCGAGGCCCTGTGCTGGTGCGGCGCGCGGGCGACCCACAACGCCCGGACGGTCGGCGGGGTGATGGTGGTCGAGGGCGCCCAGGTGGTGATCGGCGACATCTCGGTGAAGGAGGACGAGGTCGGCTACGAGGTGCTGTGCCGACGGCACCACCGCCGCCGGCTGACCGCCGCGACCGCCCGGGCGTCGGTGCTCTCCCCGGACGTGCTGCCCTTCGAGGAGCAGTCGCACCTCTGAGACCGCACCGGCGCGGCGGCGCTCCCTAGGGCCCGTCTTCAAACCCCCGCAGGCGGG
>NZ_JBEPAK010000091.1:0-25626 GCF_040298565.1 Kitasatospora sp. NPDC001539
GCCGCCCGCGGGTCAGCGGGCGGCCCGCCGGAGGTGGGAGAGGGCGAACTGGGCTCCGGGCTCTGCGCGTTGTGCGGGTACGTTGGGCGCGCCTGCGCCGCAGTAGGAGGCGGATCCTCCGTTCTGGAATCGTCCGGTTCCGGAGGGTTGACGGGCGGCCTTCCGGTGCCGTGGAGCCCGGCGCGAGGAACGGGTCGGGCGGGAGGGCGGGCCCGGCAGAGGGGCCGCGGTCGCGATCGCGAGCCGGTGGGCGGTGGCGGCTGACGGTTGAAGCCGGGATCGTGTTCGCACTCCCGGCGAGGTAGGGTCGAAATGCACCTGTTTCGTCAGAGTGGCGGACCGGACGCCCGTCGACTGTCGCCGTACTGTCTCCCGCATCCCGCGGATTCGATGCCTCGGCCCGCGCCCCTGGTGGGTGGAGCCTTCGGTGGGCTTGGAGGCGTGTCGTGACAGTTCCCCGCAATCGTGCCGGTACCCGCTGCCGTGCCGGTCTGGTGCTCGTGGGGCCGGACCTCAGGATCGAGATCAGCGACGTGGATGCCGTCGTCGTGTGCTCGCTGGCCGGCGACCTGCACCTGGACAACGAGAAGCACGTCGAGGGCGCCCTGGACCGGGCGCTCGACGGAGCGCCGGCGCTGCTCGCCGTCGACCTGTCCGGCGTCGGCCTGTTCACTCCCAGTGGTCTCAACGCGCTGCTCGCGGCCCGGCGCCGGGCGAGCGGGTACGGAGTGCCGCTGGTGGTGGTGGCGCCCAGCCGCACGGTGGAGCGCGTCCTGCGGATCACCGACGCCGATCTGGTCCTGCCCGTCTACCCCAGCCTGGAGCGCGCGGTGCGCCACCAGCGCCGGTCAGCCGCCGGGTAGGCGGGGGCGGCTCCTTCGGGGCCCGCGTCGGCGCTCCGGATCTGCCGCGCGTGTGGCGGAAAATCTATGCGCGCCGGAGTAGACATTGCCCGGCGGCGGGATTAGCGTTTTTCTCGTAGGCAGACAGAGTCGGCGATACGGCCGGACGAACCGGCCGGAGTTGTCGGACGGAAGTCCGCAGTTCGTCGGTCCGGCAGCGGAGTCCCGGAGCCAGGCAGGTGCAGGACGGTGACGGGGCTGGCTGCCGGACCGGGCGGCCCGCAGGTGTCAGGGGCTGCCGTCAGCGGTATCGAGCAGCACGCAGTTCAGTGAAGTGCGGTACCAGAAGTGCAATCCAGTAGTGCAGTCCAGAGGACGAATGGAGGGCACAGGCGCCATCAGGATCGCCCGGACCGTGAGGACGCCCGGGCGGACACCGCAGACCCCAACGCAAGGACGGTGGTTTCCGGTCACGCACATGCGATCCCCGTACGCCCCCTCAACCGGGGCGCAGCGGACGTGAACAGGACCGGCTCAGGCCGGTAGATGGTGTTGTTCCCCTTCGGGGCCCCGGAGCCGACACGGCGCCGGGGCCCCTCGACGCGTTCTCCCCGGAACCAGAGAGGTGCAGTGACTACGACGACCAGCCCCGACACACCCGACAAACTCGACGACGACGACTACCCCGCGTACACCATGGGTCGCGCCGCCGAGATGACCGGCACCACGCCCGGCTTCCTGAGAGCCCTCGGCGAGCACCGCCTGATCACCCCGCTACGCTCCGAGGGCGGACACCGCCGCTACTCCCGCTACCAGCTGCGCATCGCCATGCGGGCCCGCGACCTCGTCGACCAGGGCACGCCCATCGAGGCCGCCTGCCGCATCATCATCCTCGAGGACCAGCTCGAGGAGGCCCTGCGCCTCAACGAGCGGCTCCGCCGCTCCCAGCGCGACCAGGAGCCCACCGCGGACACCTGACCGGGAGCAGCCCGGCTCCACCGGGCACGCCGTCCGCCTCCGGCCCCGCCCGCCCTTGGTCACTCCTCCGGCCTCCTCCCCGCCGCCGCGCGGCCGTGCCGGAGGATCGGACGATTACTCCCCGCCCGTGCCGGCCCCTACCGTCGGAGAGGTCACCCGCAGGTCGCTGTCGCCTGGTCGGGCCGGCTGCGGGAGGCGGGCGCCCGGGCCGGCTCCGCAGGGGCGTGGACCGTGTCCGTGGCCGGGAACTTCCGCATGGCGAAGCAGCTGACGGGTGGCCGGGTGCTGCTGTGGTCGTCGTTGGGCAGGCTGCCGGCCGCGATGAGCCCGATCGGCACCCTGCTGCTGGTGAGCCGCAACTCCGGCAGCGTGTGGTGCGGTTCGCTGGTCGCCGGGGCGCTGGCGGCCGGTCAGGCGCTCGGCGGTCCGGTCGTCGGCCGGCTGGCGGACCGGCGGGGACAGCGGACGGTGGGGCTGGTCGCCGCCCTGGTCAACGCGGCGGCCCTGGTGGCGCTGGTCGCGGTCTCCGAACGCGGGCCGGCCCTCGGCTGGCAGGTCGCGTCCGCCGCGCTGACCGGCCTCTCGGTCCCGTTGGTGGGCCCGCTGTCGCGCAGCCGTTGGGTCCGGCTCGCCGCCGGTGCGCCGGAGCCGACCTCCGCGGTGCTGGCGCTGGACGGGATCGTCGACGAGGTGGGCTTCACCGCCGGTCCGGCGCTCGTCGGCCTGCTCGCCACCGCCGCCTCACCGGCCGTCGGACTGCTCACCGCAGCCGGGCTCTCCGGCGTCTGCGCCACCCTGTTCGCGCTGCACCCCACCGCCGCCCCGGGGGTCCCGGCGCCGTCCCGCCCCGGCTCCCGCGCCGCCGGCCGGCTGCCGAGCACGCCGTACGTCCTCCTGCTGGCGGGGATGGCGCTGCTGGGAGCCTGCTTCGGATCCGTCCAGGTCGGGGTCACGGCGACCACCGAGGCGCTGGGCCGGCCCGGCGCGGCCGGGTTGGTGTACGGCTTCATGGGCTGCACCAGTTCCCTCGCGGGCGTCGCCACCGCCTCGCTGTCGGCCCGCTGGGGCCTGCCGCAGCGCCTCCGGGCGGGCTCGGCGCTGCTCTTCGGCGCCTCCTGCCTGCTGCTCCTGGCGGACGGCGGGCTCGCGGTGCTGACCGCGGCCATCGGGTTCCTCGGGATCGCCGTCGCGCCGCAGATCATCGCGGTGTTCGGCTTGGTCGAGCGGACGGTACCCGCCGCCCGGCTCGGCGAGGCGATGGCGGCGCTGGTCAGCGCGCTGATCCTGGCGCAGTCGGCGGGCACCTTCCTCGCCGGGTGGGCCGTGGAACACTTCGCCCCGGCCGCCTCCTTCGCGGTCACCGCGGCAGCCGCGGCGGCCGCCCTCGCCCTGACCGCCTGCACCGCGACCGAGCGCCGCTACCACCGCCGGGCCGCGTCCGGGAGCTGACCGGGTGGCTGCGAGCGGCGGCCCGCCGCTGCGCCCGGGCCACGTCCTGCCGGCACTCACCTCGCCGGGGCCTCCCGCCGTCGCGGCCCGTCCGGTGCGGGCACGTCCGTCGCACGTCCGGTGCGGGCAGGCCGGCGCGCGGGCGAGGGCGGCGGTGACGGGGGTGGCGTGGGCGGGCAGGTCCCGGGCGGCCCGGTCCGCGGCCGGCCGGAGGACGTCGGTCGGGTCCCGTTCCGCGCCGTCGCCCAGGCGGCGGAGCTCGGCGACGGGCAGCTCGACCGCAGGGTGGTCCTCCGTCCTCCGCCGGTGGGGGCGTGCGGCCCGCTCGTGTCGTCGCCACCGCCACCGGCGTCGCTGCTCCGGACTCCCCGTGGGATCCGGCCCGGCGGTCAACCGGACGGCGTCGCCGAGGCGTTCGGCGCGCATGACGGGATCGCGGCCGAAGGAGGAGGTCCCGCCGCCGTCGACGACCTCGCGCCGGTCGCGCCAGTAGGTCGGCCCGGTACAGCAGCCCGGAGGCAGGGCGGTGTCCGTGGTGGTGGCGGTGACGCGGTGGCCGCCGGAGGCGAAGGTGCCGTCCAGGGTGAGCAGGCCGTGCAGGAGGGCCCCGAGGGGGCCGTGCCGCGCGCGTGGCACCGACTGGCGTCCCCGGTCACGGCGGCCGGGCGGGCACCACGGCCCTTCCTCCGGCTGACGTGGGAGGACGTGGTGGTGCGGGTGGACGGCCCGGCGCGGACTCCGTCCGGGCCGGGCCCTGTCGCCTCGATCCGGGGGCAAGAAAGGCGAACTGATGGTCGGATGATCTGATTGACAGTAAGAGAAACCATCAGTCATGCTGACGTTCAAGAATGGTGATGCACAGAGAGGGTGGCAGCTCATGGGGCACCGGTACGCGTTCCTCTTCCCCGGGCAGGGCAGCCAGCACGTGGGCATGGGGGCCGACCTGTACGAGCGGTCGCCCTTCTTCGGGCAGGTGCTGCGCCGGGCGGGGGAGATGGTCGGGCAGGACATCGAGGCGGCGGTGCTGGCCGGTCCCGCCGAGCGGCTGACCGAGACGGTGCCGACCCAGCTCTCCGTGCTGGCGCTGTCCTGTGCGTTGACGGCCGAGTTGGACCTGCTGGGGCTGGCGCCGGCCGTGGTGGCCGGGCACAGCCTGGGGGAGTACTCGGCACTGGTGGCGGGCGGATGGCTCGACCTGGACGACGCATTGGTGGTGGTCGCCAACCGGGCGGCGGAGATGGCGGACTGCTGCGTGGCCACGCCGGGTGCGATGGCCGCCGTACTGGGCATGGACCCGGCGGCGGTGCGGGCGGCGGCCGCCGAGGTGGCCGGCACGGTGGTGGTCGCCAACGCCAACAGCCCTCGGCAGTCCGTGGTTTCGGGGGAGGCCGACGCCGTGCGGCTGCTGTCCGGGACGCTGCTGGAGCAGGGCGCCAAGGCGGTGATCCCCCTGGAGGTGCACGGTGCCTTCCACTCGCCGCTGATGGCGCAGGCCGAGGACCGGCTGGCCCCGCTGATCGCCGAACTGCCGCTGCACACCGGCCACACCCCGCTGATCAGCAGCATGACCGGCCGGCTGGTCACCGATCTCGACTCCTACCGGCGCCTGCTGGCCCGTCAGATCGCGGCTCCGGTGGAGTGGGTCGGGGTGATGGAGACGCTGCGCGCCGAGGCCGTGGACACCTGTGTGGAGGTCGGGCCCGGCTCCGTACTGCGCGGCCTGCTGCGGCAGTTCGACCGCAAGGCGGTCTCCGCGTCCTGCGCCGGCTGGGGCGACGCGATGGCACTCACCATGGGCGACGAGCACCTGCTGGTGGCCTGACACCCGGCCCGGCCGGCCGTAAAGAGCACTGAGCACGGACCACTTGACCGACCGAGAGGGACAAGGAGAGCGCGATGCGTCGAGTCGCGATCACGGGCCTGGGGGTCCTGGCCCCCAATGGCATCGGAAAGAAGGACTTCGCCGAAGGCCTCTGGGAGGGCCGCAACGGCGTCTCGCGCATCGGATCGTTCGATGCCGCGGGCTTCAACTCGCAGATCGCCGGCCAGCTGCCGCCGGTGGTGCTGCCCGGCAGCCCGGCCGAGGAGCCGGACGGCGACGACCGGGTGGTCCGGATCGCCCTGGCCGCCGCGTACGAGGCGATGGCCGACGCCGGACTGGACGGGGCGGACGGCCTCGACCCGTTCCGCACCGGCGTGGTGATCGCCAACGCGATCGGCGGCACCAAGTTCATGACCGAGCACTTCCCGGGCCTCACGGCGGGCGGCACCGGCCCGATCGACGTGGCCGCCGCGCACCGGCGGCTGCACCTGTCCGCGACCTTCAACACCCCGACCGCGGCCGTCGCCGACGCCTTCGGCCTGTACGGTCCGGCGGTCACCCTGACCACCGGCTGCACCGGCGGCAACGACGCCGTCGGCTTCGCCTTCGACGCCATCCGGCGCGGCGAGGCCGACGTGATGGTGGCCGGGGCCGCCGAGGCGCCGATCACCCCCTTCGTGGTCGCCTGCTTCGACGTGATCGGCGCCCTGTCGGTGCGCAACGACGACCCGGAGCACGCCTCCCGCCCGTTCGACCGCTTCCGGGACGGCTTCGTGCTGGCCGAGGGCGCCGGCATCGCGGTGCTGGAGGAGTGGGAGCACGCCCGCAGCCGCGGCGCCGTCATCCTCGGTGAGGTGCTCGGCTTCGGCAGCAGCGCCAACGCCTTCCACATGACCGACCTGGCCGAGCACGGCACCGACCTGGCGCGCTCCTTCCGACTCGCCCTGGACGACGCGAGGTTGCCCGCCGAGCGGATCGGCTACGTGAACGCCCACGGCTCCTCGACGCCGCAGAACGACGTGTGCGAGACCAACGCCGTCAAGCTGGTGCTCGGCGAGCAGGCGTACCGCACGCCGGTCAGCTCGATCAAGTCGATGGTCGGCCACGCGCTGGCCGCCGCCAACGCCCTGGAGTTCGTGGCCTGCGTGCTCGCCCTCAACGAGCACCGGCTGCCGCCGACGGTCAACCACGTCGAGCCGGGGGAGCACTGCGACCTCGACTACATCCCCAACACCGCCCGCGAGGCGACCGTGGACGCCGTCGCCAGCCTCTCCAGCGGCTTCGGCGGCATCCACTCGACGGTCGTCCTCGGCCGCGCCTGAGCCACCCGACGGAAAGAGAGGACACGAGATGCGCAAGGTCGTCATCACCGGGGTGGGGCTGGCGCTCCCGGGCGCGCGGACCACCGAGCAGTTCTGGGAACTGGTCGGCGCGGGCCGCCCGGCGGTCACCGAGATCGACCGCTTCCCGACCGGGCAGTACACCGCCCGCCGCGCCGGCACCGCCGGGGACGAGGCCGTCGCCTCGATCCCGCTGCGGCTGCGCAAGCGGATGGACCGCTTCTGCCAACTCGCCCTGGTCGCCGCGCAGGACGCGCTGGCCGCCGCCGGGCTGGACCCGGCCGACGCCCCCGAGGGGGTCGGCGTCTACCTGGGCAACATGTACGGCGGCTGGGAGATCACCGAGGAGAGCATGCGCCGGCTCTGCCGGGTCGGCTACACCGGTGTCAGCCCCTACATCGCCTCCGCCTGGTTCCCCACCGCGCCGCAGGGCCAGATCAGCATCAAGTGGGGGATCAAGGGCTTCTCCAAGACCGTCGCGGCGGACACCGCCAGCGCGGCCGTGGCCGTCGGCTACGCGGCGCGGGCGATCGCGGAGGGCCGCGCGGACGCGATGCTGGCGGGCGGCGCCGAGGCGCCGGTCACCCCGTACACGTACACCTTCTGCGAGACCAGCGGGCGGCTCACCCCGGGCGACTACCGGCCGTTCGGTGCCGGGGCGGACGGCTTCCTGGTGGGGGAGGGTGCGGTGGTCCTCACCCTGGAGGCGGAGGAGAGCGCCCGGGCGCGCGGCGCCGAGATCCTCGCCGAGGTGGCCGGGTTCGCCGCCGGGCACGCGAGCTCGGACCAGGTCTTCGGCCGCACCGGCACCGACGTGCTGACCCATGTGGCGCAGACCGCGCTGAAGGAGGCCGAGGTCGTCCCGCAGGACCTCGACCTGATCGCCCTGGACGCCCAGGGCACCGTCTACGCCGACGCCGGCGAGGTCCGGGCGGTGCAGGACCTGCTCGGCGCGGGCGCGGTCGACCGGGTGCCGTGCACCACCGTCAAGCCGGTCACCGGCCACCTGCTCGGCGCGGCCCCGGCCGTGGACCTGCTCGCCGCGCTGCTGGCGATCCGCCACGGGGCGGTGCCACCGGTGGCCGGGATCACCGCCGGCGAGCGGGAGGCGACCGAACTGGACCTGGTCGTCGACGCCCCCCGGGTGCGGCCGGTGCGCAGCGCGCTGGTCAACGCGCGCGGCGCGGACGGCACCGTGGCGGCCCTCGTGCTGCGCGGGCCCGCCGGGCGGGCGCACTGACGGCCGGTCGCAGCAGTCACGTTCAACCAGTCAGAAGGAGAAACCGAGATGAGCACCCAGACCCTGTCCACCTTCGACCGCCTCAAGGCCGTGCTGGTGGAACTCGGCATCGAGGCCGAGGAGATCGTCCCGGAGGCGCAGCTGCGCGCCGACCTGGACATCGACTCCGCCGAACTGGTCGAGACCGTCGCCTCGTTGGTGGGCGGCCAGGCCCCCGACGGCAAGGCGCTGAAGAACGTCCGCACGGTGGCCCAGCTGGTCGAGTTCCTGGACGGCCGGATCTGAACTGCGGCCCGCCCGCCGGCCCGGCGGGCGGGACCGACGACAGGCGAGGAGAGGAGGCGTGATGACAGAGCACGAGGGCCCACCGCCCGCGGTGCCCGGGCTCCGGCTGATCGACCTGAGCGTCATCGTCCAGGACACCCCGAGCGAGGCGACCCCGGTCGAGGTCGAGGTGCTCGACCACGAGACCGGAGCCGTCGTGCTCGGACTCGGTCCGGACGCGTTCCCGGACGGCATGGCGGTCTCGAACGAGACCGTCACGCTGACCACCCACACCGGGACGCACATGGACGCGCCCCTGCACTACGGGCCGGAGTCCGGCGGCGCGCCCGCGAAGAGCATCGACCAGGTCCCGCTGGAGTGGTGCTACGGACCGGGCGTGCGACTGGACGTCCGGCACGTCCCGGTCGGCAGCGCCATCACGGTGGACCACCTGATCGCGGCGCTGGACGAGGCCGGGCACCAACTGGCCCCGGGCGACATCGTGTTGCTCTGGACCGGCGCCTCGAAGCACTGGGGCACCGCCGAGTACCTCACCGAGTACGCCGGGCTCTCCGGGAAGGGCACCGCCTTCCTGGTGGAGCGCGGCGTCAAGGTGATCGGCATCGACGCCTGGGGGCTGGACCGCCCGATGGCCGCGATGGTCGAGGAGTACCACCGCACCGGGGACCGCGAGGTGCTGTGGCCCGCTCACATCTACGGGCGGGTCAACGAGTACCTGCAGCTGGAGAAGCTCAACCGGCTGGAGGAACTGCCCGGGCCCACCGGCTTCATGGTGACCTGCTTCCCGGTCGCGGTGGCGGGCGCGGGCGCCGGCTGGACCAGGGTGGTCGCGATGGTCGGCCCGACCGGGCAGGCCCCCGCCCAGCCGCGCCCCGCTCGCCCCGGCCCGGCGGACCCCGGCGCTGCGCGCCCCGGCCCCGCCCGGCGCGCCGCCGAGCCGGACGGTCGAGAGGCGGACTGAGCCGTGGTGGTCCGCTTGGGGGTCGACGTCTCGGACGTCGCGGACTGGGCGGCACGGCTGCGGCGCACCCCGCAGGTGGCCGCGGTGGCCTTCACCGAGCGAGAGCTCGCCGCCACCGCGGCCGACCCGCGTGCGCTCGCCGAGGTGTGGGCCGTCAAGGAGGCCGTGCTCAAGGCGTTCGGGACGGGCTTCGACGGGATCGGCTGGCGCGGCATCGAGGTGGCGCCGACCGCCGGCGGTGCCCGGACGGTCCGCCTCGCGGGCGGCCGCCCACCCCCGGACTTCCCGCGGGTGCTGCACGGCGCGGTGCGGGAGCTCGCGGGTTCGGTGCTGGCGGCGGTGGTCGCGGCCCCGGGCCTCGGCCTCGGCCGCGGCCCGTCGCCGCGCCTGCGGGCCGCCGTGGTGGCCGTCCCGGCGGGCCTGCCGCGCCGGGAACGCGGGCGGGCCCACTCGGCGGCCGCCCGGCTGGCCGGACGGCGGGCCTGGGAGGACCTGTGCTCGGGCTCCGGCCGTCCCGCGGGGCCCGTCCGCTGGGGCCGTACGGAGGCGGGCGCGCCGCTGCTGCGCACGGCGGAGGGGCGGTTCGTCCCGGTGGCGCTGGCGCACGGCGCCGGGCTGGCGGCCGCGTTGGTGGCACTGCCCGCGGTGGCGCCGTACCGCCCGGGGCCGTCCTCGCCGTCCTCGGGGAAACGGAACGGGCCGGGCGATTCGGGGCCGGGGGCTGGAAAACCATCTCTAGAGCTGACTATCATCGCGCATGACAATCTGCTCAAGGAGGTGACGGTCCATGCCTGAGACCGCGGACACCACCGCGGCCCGGCGTCCCGAGCCCGGCCCCGGCCGGCTGCTGCGCCAGGCGGCCGACCGGTTCTCCGACCGGCTGGCCGGGGCGCTCGCGGACCGCGGCGTGCGGCCCAAGGACCACGCCGTGCTGGCCACCCTGGCCGCCCAGGGCCCCGGTGCCCAGCAGGCGCTCGGCGAACAGCTCGGGATCGACCGGACCAGCATGGTCGGGCTGATCGACCAGCTGGAGGAACAGGGCTGGGTGGTCCGTCGGCGCAACCCGGCCGACCGGCGCGCCTACCGGATCGAGCTGACCGACGCCGGTGCCCGGCTCGCGGCCGAACTCGCCGCGCTGGAACGGCGGGTGGACGAGGAGCTGCTGGCCGGCCTGGCCGCCGCGGACCGCGGGGCGCTGGAGCGGCTGCTGGACCTGCTGGTGGCATGAGACGGGCCCGGCGCGCGGACACCGGGGCGCCGGAGGCCCGTGAACGGCGGCGTAGGCCCGCCGACGCCGAGGGCCCGCAGGCAGCGGAGGCCCGCAGGCAGCGGAGGCCCGCGAGCTGCGGCGGCCCGCGAACGGTGAACCCGTCAGCAGCCGGAGGCGGGTAAGCGCCCGAGGCTCACGGAGGAAGCGAAGAACCGCGGCCGCCGGCGGCGGAGGCTCAGAACGGGAAGCTCGGCACCGAGACGGCCGAGGCGCGGTACACCTCGGCCCCCGGACACGCGGCCTGGACGGTCCGACCGCCGTCCGCGGTGGGCAGCTCGACCAGCACCGGCTCGTGGCCGAACCGCCGGTGCGCCAGCTCCACCCAGTCCACGGCCGGCCAGGCGCCGGAGGGCAGCCGGCCGACGGCGTGGCTGCGCAGCAGCGCCAGCTGCTCGGAGCCCTGGTGCCAGGCCGCCAGCGCCCGGGTGCCGCTCGGGCCGGTCGGCGGCGCGAAGCGGGTGCGCCGGGCGCGGGGCACTGCGGGCCGTACCGTTCGGCGGGCCGATCCGGGCCCCGGCGGGCGGCCCAGCCGGGCGGCCATCGCCTTGAGGAAGGCGTCCTCGAGGGCGGCGCCGGGCGTCTCCCGCCCGCTCACCCCGAAGCTCGCCGCCTCGCCGTCGCCGCGGTGCATCACGACCATGCCGAGCGCGAATCCGGCCGAGGTCCACAGGAACGCCTCCGCCGCCAGCCGGTGCGCGGGCAGCGCCCGGCGGACCTCCTCCGGCAGCCGGTCGGCCAGCAGCACGGTGGCATCGGCCAGCCGGGTGTGCGGATGGCGCCACCAGCGGGCGGCGACGTCCAGCGCGAGCACCTCGGCGAGTGCCGGGCCGGGGGTGGCGGCACCGTCCAGGACGGGCTCGCGCACCGCGGCGGGGACGGGCGCGGAGAAGAAGATCCGGGCCGGCACCAGGTAGCGCAGCCCGCTGACCGCGCCGACGCCGGAGAGCGCGGGCAGGGGCGGGGCGGCGCCGGGTTCGGCGCCCCCGGGGACGAAGTCCGCGGGGCGCAGTGTCCGGACGGGGCCGGGCCCGACGGCCGTGGGGCCGTTGGCGGCCTCCTGGAGGGCGCGTGCCGCGTGGTAGCGGGTGAGCGCGCCGCGCCGGGCGTCCTCGGCGGTGAAGCCGCAGGCGGAGACGGACATGGGGTGGCGACCGCCGAGGTCGGTCACGGTCGCGCCGTGCACGGCGCCGTGCACCACGGACGTCCAGATGGTCTCCTCGACGGTCGTCGTCATCCTCGGCCTTCCTTCCTCCTGCCTTCCGGACCTCAGTGTGCGGGGCCGCCGTCGGGTGCTCCATCCCCAGAACTGTGCAGCGCGGTGCGGCAGTTCCGTCCCGACCTGCGTACTTCCGCCGGGGCCGGTGGTGGTCCTGCCGCCGTCTAGTCCGGCTCGAGGCCCCGGGCTCCGGGCTTCCTTACGCTGCGAACAGCACAGCAACGGCACGTGGCTGCTGGAGCAAGGGGGAAGAACGAGGGATGAGCAGGCCGACGGGAGCAAGAGGCGGGGAAGCACCGCTGGTCCGCCGCCGCCTGGTCGAGGGCGGCCGGCACATCTCATGGACGGCCGCCGGCGAGGGCCCGGCGCTGCTGGTCCTGCCCGGCTGGGTCTCGCACCTGTCGGTGGACTGGTCGGTGGGGCCGGTGGGCGACTTCCACCGGGCGCTGGCGGGCGCCTTCCGGGTGATCCGCTACGACCCGCCGGGGGTGGGGATGTCCGCCGAGGAGGAGCCGGACTTCTCGCGGGAGCGTCAACTCGCCGATCTGGCAGCGGTGGTGGACGCGTGCGCGGAGGAGCGGGTGATCCTGCTGGCGAGCGGGCTGGCCGGTCCGCTGGCGCTGCTGTTCGCCGCCCGGTACGGGGACCGGGTGAGCCGGCTGGTGCTGTTCGGCACCGCGCCGTCGTTCACCGTGGACCGCGACCATCCGGACGGGCTGGCCGACGACCTGCCCGGGGCGGTGGAGCGGCTGGTCCGGGCGGACTGGCACCTCGGCTCCCGGCTGGTGGCCGAGCTGCTGCTGCCGGGGACGAGGCCAGAGGAGGTCCGTTGGTACGCCGACTACCAGCGGATGTGCGCCCAGCCGGAGGCCGCGGCCGCCCTGTTCCTGGATTCCTGCGCGCTGAACGCCTGGGAGGAGCTGGGGGCGGTGGCCGTTCCCACGCTGCTGCTGCGCCGGGAGGACAGCTACCTGTGCCCGGCGGCGGTCGCGCGCCGCATGGTGGAGGCGCTTCCGGAGGCGGTGGGCCGCACCCTGCCGGGTGGGGCCTCGCTGCCGTACTTCACCGGTCCGGACGCGGTGCTGGCCGAGCTCACGGCGTTCGCCAACCCGGGTCGCGGCCTGCTGACCGACCGCGAGCTGGCGGTGATCGGGCGGGCCAGGGACGGGCTCTCCAACCGGGCGATCGCCCGGACCCTGGGGATCTCGGAGCACACCGCGGCCCGTCACCTCGCCAACATCAACGTCAAGTTGGGGGTGAACAGCCGCGGGATGGCGGTGGCCAGGGCGATGGAACTGGCACTGATCTGATCGGTTCGCGACCTCGCCCGGATCGCCGGGTCGGCCGGGTCGCCCGATCGCGGGGCGCCCCGGCCGCCCGGTCGCCAGGGATACTCGTATCCGATATAGTAAACGCGCATAGTAAGTGGAGAGAGGGGCCCACCTATGTGGAAGCACCAGCACAACCAGGTCAGGGAGGGAAAGTGAGCACGGCCATGAACGACTCCGCAGTGCACAACCAGCCGGAGGCCGACTTCGAGCGGCCCGCCAAGCCGGCCGAGAGCCCGGGCTTCCTGCTCTGGCGCGTCACCCTCTCCTGGCAGCGGTCGATCGCCGCCGCCCTCAAGCCGCACGACCTGACGCACGTGCAGTTCGTGCTGCTGGCCGGCGCCGGCTGGCTCGGCGCCCAGGAGGGCCCGCCCACCCAGCGGCACCTGGCCGACCACTCCGGCACCGACCCGATGATGACCAGCCAGGTGCTGCGCACCCTGGAGAGCAAGGGCCTGGTCGAGCGCATCCCCGACCCGGTGGACACCCGCGCCAAGCGGGTGCAGGTCACCGAGGCCGGCGCCGCCCTGCTGGAGCGGGCGATGTACGCGGTGGAGAAGGCCGACGCCGAGTTCTTCGCCCCCGTCCCCCGCAACGCGGCGCTCGCCGTGCTGTACGCGCTCTCCGACGAGTGGGGCCAGCCGCTCACGTCCGGACTGCCCGGCAACCCCAAGGAGGACTGAACCATGGCCACGGAGGCGACGGCCCTGCACCTGACCGACGTCCGGCTGCCCGCCCGGGAGCCGTTCGACTTCCGGGCCTCACTCGGCTTCATCGGCTCCTTCCCGGCGATGGCCGGCCAGCAGGGCACCGCGCAGGCGGCGCTCACGCTGGCCGTCCGGGAGGCCGGGACGACCCTGGGCGTGCGCCTCACGGCGGCGCCCGGGGCGCCCGGCCTGGACGCCCGGCTCGCGGCCGAGCAGCCGATCGGCCCGGAGACGGTCGCGGCGGTCACCGACCGGATCGACTTCTACCTCGGACTCTCCGACGACCTGACCGCGTTCTACCGGCTGGCCCGGCAGGACGAGCCCTTCGCGCGCGTGGTGGAGCGGCTGCACGGCTACCACCAGGTCAAGTTCCCCTCCCCGTTCGAGCTGCTCTGCTGGGCGATCCTGTGCCAGCGGGTGCCGATGCCGGTGGCCCGGCAGATGAAGCGGGCCCTGGTCGAGGCCGTCGGCAACCGGATCGACGTGGGCGGCGAGCGGCTCTGGGCCTTCCCGGACGTCGAGCAGCTGGCCCGCTTCGAGGAGGCGGAGCTCGCCGCGCTGATCGGCAACCAGCGCAAGGCCGGCTACCTGCACCGCTCGGTGCGGCTCTGGGCCGAGCTGGACGAGGGGTTCCTGCGCACCGGGCCGTACCAGGAGGTCCGCGAGCAGCTGCTGAAGCTGCACGGGATCGGCGAGTGGTCGGCGTCCTTCCTGCTGATCCGCGGGCTCGGCCGGATGGAGCGGATCGTCCTCGACAAGGAGATGGCCCGGGCGGTCCAGCGGGTCTACGGCCACCCGGTCGACGAGGCGCAGTTCCAGCGGCTGGCCGAGCACTACGGCCCGTGGCAGGGCTACTGGGGCCACTACCTGCGCGTCGGCGGCTGAGCCCCGGCCCCGGCACGCAGCCGAGCGCCCCACCGCGGTCGATCGCGGTGGGGCGCTCGGCGTGTGGCGCCGGATCAGGAGCGGTTCGGCTTGCGCAGCCCGACCAGGGCGGTCAGCGCGCCCGCCACCGCCAGGGCGGCCGCGATGGCCATGCCCCAGCGGTCACCGGCCAGCAGCGCCCGGGCGTCGGGGTGCGCCGAGCCGGCCAGGTGGTGCGCCCGGGACGCGGCCACCGTGGAGATCACCGCCAGGCCGATCGCGCCGCCGATCTGCTCGCAGGTGCTCAACAGACCGCCGGCGGCGCCCTGGTCCTGGTCGGCGACGTCCGCCGTCGCGGCCAGGTTGATCATCACGATCGCCACCACGCCGCTGAAGTTCACCACCACCGTGCAGGCCGACACGAACGGCTGGGTGCCGCTGGTCGGCAGGGAGGCCAGCACCCCGGTGGCGGCGGCCTGGAACAGCGCGCCGGTGATCAGCACCCGGGTGGCGCCGAACTTCTGGGCCAGCGGCTCGGAGGCCGCGCCGGCCGCCAGCCCCGCCACTCCGGCGCCCGCGAAGGTCAGGCCGGTGCGCAGCGGGGAGAAGGCCATCACGTCCTGGAGGAACAGGGTCACGGTGTAGACCAGGCCGAAGAACGAGCCCATCATCAGCACGTTGGCCAGGTTGGCCACCACCAGCCGGCGCAGCTTCAGCAGGCCGAGCGGCAGCACCGGTTCGGCGCTGCGCACCTCGACCGCGGCGAAGGCCAGGCCGCCGACCGCGGCCAGCGCGAGGGCCCCCAGCACCCGGGTGGACGTCCAGCCGGTCACGCTGCTCTCGGAGAGCGCGAAGACCAGGGCCACCACCGAGCCGGTGATCAGCACGGCACCGGGCAGGTCCATCCGGCGCGGCCGGCGGCCGTCGCGGCCGGGGCCGAGCAGCCGGGCGGCGAGCACGGTGAGGACGGTGCCGATCGGCACGTTGATCCAGAACACCCAGGACCAGTCCAGGTACTGGGTGATGACACCGCCGCCGACCACGCCGGAGACGAAGCCGGCGCCGAGCACCGCACCCCAGGCGCCCATCGCCTGCCGGCGTTCCTTCTCGCCGGTGAACGTGGTGGTCAGGGTGGCCAGTGCGGCCGGGGTCACGGCCGCCGCGCACAGACCCTGGACGGCCCGCAGGGCGACCAACTGCCCCGGGGAGCCCGCGAGTCCGGCCAGCAGCGAGGCGGCGGTGAAGCCGGCCAGGCCGAGCACCAGCACGCGCCGGCGCCCGTGGAGGTCCGCGAGCCGTCCGCCGACGATCAGGAAGCCGCCGAAGGCGAGGACGTACGCGGTGACCACCCAGACCAGGTCCCCGGCGCGGAAGCCGAGGTCGCCCTGGATCACGGGCAGCGAGACGTTCACGATGGAGAAGTCCAGCGAGATCATGAACTCGCTGAGGCAGAGCAGGAGCAGGACGATCCCGGCGGCGGCCCGGTGGCCCGGGCCGGCCGCGGCCCGCGCGGGCGCCCCGGGAGGCGCCGCATCCGTGGAAGTCCTGGACTCGATGATGGACACGTGCGCCTCCTGGGGCGTGTCGTGTGGGTGGAAGGGGCCGATCAGGCCGCGGCGAGCTCCGCGAGGCGGGCGACGGTCGCCGGGATGTCGGCGGTGACGGCCGGGCCGACGTGCGGGGCGGCCTCGGCGGCGGCCGGGCCGGTGATCTCGACCCGGTGGGTGATCTTGGTGCGGCCGTCCGCCTGCGCCTCCAGGATGTGGATGAAGTGCAGGACCAGGCCGTTCACCACCGTCTCGTCGGTGAAGCGCTTGTTCGGCTCGGCCTCGATCAGGGTGAACGGGAAGCCGTCCTGGCCCTTGGGCTTCAGGTGGCCCTTGGTGCCCACCTCGAAGGGGCCGTGCAGCTCGATCGCGTCCAGGCCCTGGTCCCAGCTCTCCCACTTGGTGGTGTCGCTGTAGAGGGCCCAGACCGCCTCGGGGGTGACGTCGGCGACCACGCTGTGCTCGTACTCCCACATGGGGAAGTCCTTTCGTCGGTGACAATTCGATTCGCAGCGAACGGAATTCGGTGCCCGGCAATTCTTCACCGGCTTTTGCGGCACCCCCTCGAATCCCGCTCGAACGCCGCTTGAGCGCCTTTGCCGGCGACTGCGCTATGCGGGCATACCGACTGCTCGGAGGCGGTAAGCGCGCCGACTCGCCCTCGGTATGCAGCGGCCCGCCGGGGCTTGACCGGAGCGCTGCATGGTTTTGAGGATGGCCCGCTCGAATTCCAGTGCGGAGTATGGGGTTGTCCGGCGTCGACCGCCGAGGAATCCGAACGGCGCCATCCAGTGGAGCGAGGTCAGTTGCGATGAAACGGCGTCACCTGTTCGAGTTCGAGGATCTCTCCTGGTTCCCCGCGGTGCTGCGGAACCCGATCACCGACCTGCTGCGCGAGGCCATCGTGCTGCGCGGCGACGTCTACGCGCCGGTGGTGCCGCTGCTGGCCAAGCTGGTCCGCGAGCACGACGTCTCCCGGATCGTCGACCTCTGCTCGGGCGGCTCCGGCCCCTGGACGGTCCTCAAGGGCCGGCTGGCCGAGGAGGACGCCGACGTCGAGCTGGTCCTCACCGACAAGTACCCCAACCGGGAGGCGCTGGCGGCCGCGGTCCGCACCGTCGGTGACGGCCGCACCCGCTACGAGGCGCAGTCGGTCGACGCGACGGCGGTGCCCGAGCGGCTGTCCGGACTGCGCACCCTGTTCACCGGCTTCCACCACCTGCGGCCGCACACCGCCCGCCGGGTGCTGGCGGACGCCTACCGCCGGCGCGAGGCCATCGCCGTGTTCGAGTTCACCGAGCGCCGCTGGGCGCCGATCCTGCTGACCGTCCCGCTCGGCCCGCTGCTGGTCTGGGGGTGGGCGGCGCGGCTGCGGCCGGTGAGCTACAGCCGGCTGTTCTTCAGCTACCTCGTGCCGCTGGTGCCGCTCGCGTTCACGTGGGACGGCATCGCCTCCAACCTGCGCACCTACACCACAGAGGAGCTCCGAGAGATGGTGCACGACCTCGACGCGCCGGACTACTCCTGGGAGACCGGCGTGCTGAAGCCCGAGGGCCGCGGCGGCCCGCCGGTCACCTACCTGATCGGCCGGCCCGTCGGCATCGAGGGCGGAAAGGCGGCGGCCCGATGACCATCGCCCCGGAGCGGGGGGCCGCGGCCCGCCCCGCGAAGACCTGGGCGGTCGCCACCGGCGGCTCCCCGCTCGGGGTCGCGCGCGGCTTCTCGAAGAACCCGATCACCCTGCTCACCGACGTCTTCCGGCAGCACGGCGACGCCGTCAAGGTGCGCTTCCTGGCCAACCAGTACTTCTACTTCCTCTCCGACCCGGACCACATCCGGCACGTGCTGGCCACCAACTCGGCCAACTACAGCAAGGCCCCGCACCCGGCCTTCCTGCTGCTCGGCCGCGTCATGGGCAAGGGCCTGGTGACCAGCGACGGCGACCTGTGGCACCGCCAACGGCGGCTGATCCAGCCGGGGTTCACCAAGCAGCGGGTCGCCACCTACGGCGACATGATGACCGGCGCGACGCTGCGGATGCTGGACCGCTGGCGCGAGCGCGGGGCCCGCGGCGAGGACGGCCCGGTCAACGTCGACGCCGAGATGATGCAGCTCACCCTGGACATCGTCGGCCAGACGCTGTTCAACATGGACATCATCAACGAGGCCGGCAAGGTCGGCTCCGCGTTCAGCGAGGTCAGCGAGCAGTTCGCCAAACTGCTCGGCAACCCCTTCGGCCCGCTGATGGTCAACCTGCCCTTCCTGCCGCTCGTCAAGCGGTTCAACGCCAACGTCGCCGAGCTGGACGAGGTCATCCACGACATCATCGCCAGCCGCCGCGAACACCCCGTCGACACCGGGGACCTGCTCTCCCTGCTGATGGCCGTCACCGACGAGGACGGCGGCCGCGGGATGAGCGACCAGCAGCTGCGCGACGAGGTCATGACCCTGCTGCTGTCCGGCCACGAGACCACCGCCGACGCGCTGACCTGGACCTTCCACCTGCTCGCCGAGCACCCCGAGGTGCTGGAGCGCCTCGAGCACGAGGTCGACACCCGCCTGGCCGGCCGCACCGCGACGGTGGCCGACCTGCCGGACCTGCCGTACACCAAGCAGGTCGTCCAGGAGGCGATGCGGCTCTACCCGCCGATCTACCTGCTGGCCCGCTGGGGCAACGGCCCCGACGAGGTGGGCGGCCTGCCGCTGCCGAAGGACGCCAGCATCACCATCTGCCCCTGGGTCGTGCACCGCCACCCCGAGTACTGGCCGGACGCCGAGCGCTTCGACCCGGAGCGGTTCACCCCGGAGAACGCCGCCAAGCAGCACCACTACGCCTACGTCCCGTTCAGCGGCGGCCAACGCCAGTGCCTCGGCGTGCACTTCGCGCTGATGGAGGCGCAGCTGCTGCTCACCACCGTGGTGCAGCAGTTCCGGCTGCGGTCCGTGCCGGGCCACCGGGTGGTCGCCGGCCCGGTGATGACCCTCCGCCCCGAGGGCGGCCTGCCGATGTACGCCGAGCCGCGCGACAGGCCCTGACGGAACGTCAGCCGTCCGAGGAGTGCCGCCGGCTCCCCAGCCCGTGAAAGACCGATTGGAGACCCCCGCATGACCGCGCCCGTCACCACGCAGCCGTACCCGCAGAAGTACACCACCCCGTTCATCCTGTATCCGCCGGCGCTCTGGGAGAACCGCTCCGGCCAGGAGTTCCTGCCGCAGCTGGCGCTCGACCAGACCGGCCAGGACTACGTGATGTACCTGTCCGTCCCGTTCTGCCGGGTGCGCTGCTACTCCTGCCCGTACTTCGTCGACCAGCTCTCCCCGCACGACCCGCGCAACAAGGAGGCGCGCTTCGTCGACGCGATCGTCGCCGACCTCGAACGCTGGGCGTCCTACAAGCGCTTCCAGACCGGCAGCCTGCGCGCCATCTACATCGGCGGCGGCACCGGCTCGCTGCTCAAGACCGCCTACCTGAAGCGGATCCTGGACACCATCTTCGCCAACTACCCGGTGGCCAAGGACTACGAGCTCACCCTCGAGGGCAACGCCCGCGACTACACCCCGGACAAGCTGGACTACGTCGCCGACTCGTACATCAACCGGGTCAGCCTGGGCGTGCAGTCCTTCGACGAGAGCATCCTGCGGATCATCGGCTCCCCGCACGCCGCACAGGAGTCCGTCAAGGCCATCAACGAGCTGTCCTCGCGCGGCTTCAACAACATCCAGATGGACATGATGTACAACCTGCCGGGCCACCGGCGGGAGACCTGGCAGCGCGACCTCGAGGTGCTGCGCGACCTCGACGTCAAGCACCTGACCACCTACCTGTACCGGATCCACCCCGGCACCCCGCAGGACAAGTTCATCAAGATGGGCAAGGTCGCCCCGCTGGTGGACAAGGAGTCGCAGTACGTCCGCAACATGTACCGCGACCTGGTCGAGGCCACCGAGAACATGGGCTTCCACAACTACATGTTCGACCACTTCTGCCGGCCGGGCTGGGAGAACGTCTACAACGAGTGGACGTTCCTGCGGAACAACGTCGAGATCCTCGGCGTCGGCCCCAGCGCCTACAGCTTCATCAACGACTACCGGGTCGGCGGCCGCAAGGACGTCGAGGGCTACATCGCCGCCGTCAACCGCGGCGAGCACTTCATCTCGGCCGTCTCCTCCCAGCTGACCCCGCGGGTCCGCAAGGAGCGCTACGTGATGAACATCCTCCAGGCCTTCGCGGTCGACCTGAAGGAGTACGAGTTCCAGTTCGGCTCCAGCTTCCTCGAGGACTTCAAGCCCGAGGTCGAGCGGATCGTCAGCCGCGGCCTGGCCGAGCTCGCCGACGACAAGCTCACGCTCACGCCGCTCGGCCACGAGTGGCACATGAACGTGATGCTCGAGTTCACCAACCCCGACTTCTGGGGCGAGACCACCGCGCTGGAGCACCCGCACTGGGCCATGAACACCCCGATGGTCGACCTGTTCGCCGGCCGCCGCGAGGACTGGCTCGGCGCCTGAGACCCGACGAACCACCGCAACAGCCAAGGAGCGAAGCAGAGATGACCACCGTCAGCCCCAGGGCCGGGCTCACCATCGACACCCACCCCGGGTTCGCCCACCGCACCGTGCAGACCCTGGTGATCGAGGCGCCGCTGGACGCCGTCTACGGGGCGCTGTTCGAGGTCCGCGCGTGGCCCCGGTACCTGCCGCACGTGCAGGAGATCGACGTCCGCTACGACGACGGGCGCTACCAGGAGTTCTTCATGACGGTCGCTTCCGAGACCGACGGCTCCCAGCTGCGGGTCCGCTCGATCCGCAACTGCCGGCCCGGCGAGATCGAGTTCTTCCAGCCCGAGCCGCCCGAGTTCCTCAGGCACCACGGCGGGATCTGGCGCTTCACCCCGGCCGCCGACAACCCGGAGCACACCCACGTCGAGGTCACCCACGTGTGGAACCTCCACGAGGAGGTCGCCCCGCTGGTCTACCCGGCCACCGACACGGCGAGCACCGAGGAGCAGGTCACCACCATGCTGGCCGGCCACTCCAAGCTGGCCCTGGACTCCTGGCGCCGGGTGCTCACCGGCCGGGGCGGGGAGTGAGCGCCGTGGCCGCCATCACCGAGAGCGTGGTCATCGACGCGCCGATCGAGGCCGCCTACGGGGCCTTCGCCGACCTGGACCGCTGGCCCGCGATCCTGCCGGACACCCTGGACGTCCAGGTGCTCTACTGCGACGGCTACAACCAGGAGTTCACCATGACGGTGGAGCGCCCCGGCGGTCAGGAGACCGTCCGCGGCGTCCGCTACTGCCGGGCCCCCTACGAGCTGGAGCTGGTGCAGACCACGCCGCCGCCGCTGCTGAAGCGGATGGCCGGCCGCTGGACCTTCGCCGAGCAGGACGGCCGCACCACCGTCACCGCCACCCGCGAGTTCGAACTGAAGGCCCCGCCCGCCGGCGACCCGGCCGCCGCGCCGGTGCCCGACGAGGCCGAGTTCGGCCGCCGGCTCTCCGGCCACCTGCAGCAGAACCTGCAGCTGTTCCGCGAAGCGGTCGAGGCCGATGTCGCCCGCTGACCGCGCCGCGGCCGCCGCGCCCGCCGAGTCCGGCGCCTCCGCCGACGTGGCCGACCGCAGCGACCTGTTGAGCGTCACCCGGCCGGTCGCCGCCCCGGTGGCCGAAGTCCGGGCGCTGTTCTGGGACATCGCCTCCTGGCACGCCGTCTGGGACCGGATCACCGCCGTCCGGGTGCACTACGACGACGGCGCCCACCAGGAGTTCGACCTGGAGGTGGAGCGCGACGGCCGGACCGAGTTCGTCCGCACCGTCCGCTTCCTCGCCCCCGGCGGCGACATCGAGTTCTTCAGCCCGAACCCGCCGCCCGGCATGGCCGACCACCTCGGCGCCTGGCGCTTCACCGAGCAGGACGGCGGCTGCCTCGTCACCGCCGAGCGGGCCTACGAGCTGCTCCCGGCCCAGCCGGGCGGCAGCCCGTCCGACCCCGCCCACCAGGACTACCGGGACGCCTACCGGCGCCGCTTCGAGGACCGCCTCGGCCGGATCCTGGACAGTTTCGTCAGCCACTTCGAGGCGGGCGCGCAGCCTTCGCCCGCCGCCCTGGGAGCCGCCGCGTGACCACCGACGTGATCGTGATCGGAGCCGGCCCGGCCGGCTCCACCGCGGCGGCGGCCGCGGCCAGGGCGGGCCTGAGCGTCCTGCTGCTGGACCGCGCGATGCAGCCCGCCCCGCACCTGCCGGAGTCGTGGTCCGGCGAGACCCTGCCGCTGCTGCGCGGACTCGGCGTGGCGGACGTCAAGGGGGCCTTCGGGGCCGCCACCGGCGTGCGCTTCCTCAACGCCACCGGCCGCTTCGGCCTGGAACTGACCCTCGCCCGGGCGGCCGGCTGCGACCTGCCGGCGGTGGTCCGGCTGGACCGCTCCAAGTTCGACAAGATCCTGGTGGACAACGCGATCCGGCAGGGCGCGAGCTACCGCCCGCTGCACACCGTCACCGAGGTCCAGTTCGCGGCGGACGGCAGCGGCGTCCGGCTCACCGCGGCCACCCCGGCCGGGATCGCCGAACTGTCCGCCCGCTACGTCATCGACGCCAGCGGCAAGTCCGCCCTGGTCTCCCGGGCGCTCGGCACCCGGGAGGAACCGGAGCAGCAACTCGACCCGCGCGAGGCGGTGTTCAGCCACTTCAAGCCCGAGCGCGAGCACGAGCTGGCGGTCGAGGGCACGATGACCATCATCGGCATCACCCACGGCTACGTCTTCGTGATCCCGATGGGCGGCGGCCGGGTCGGCGTCGGCGTGGTGGTCGGCGACGAGCACGCCCGGCGCTACGGCGGCGACATCGAGTCGCTGTTCTGGGCCGAGGTCGACGAGGCCGCCCCGCTGCAGACCCTGCTGGCCGGCGCCGACCAGCTGCTGCCGGTGCTGCCGGCGCTCAACCGGCGCTTCCGCGCCACCGAGCTGGCCGGGGAGTCGTACGCGATCGCGGGCGACGCCGCGGCCTTCCTGGACCCGTTCTTCTGCAGCGGCATCGACATCGCCGTCCAGGCCGGGCTGTTCGCCGGCCAGGCGGCCGTCGACACCCTGGCCGCCCCGGGCGCCGAGGAGCGCTCCGCGGTGGTCGCCGGGTACCAGGAGAAGGCCGGCGCGCTGATCAAGGGCGCGGACGCGGCCGGTGAGGCCGCCTTCGCCGACGGTGCCCACCAGCAGCTGCTGATCGGCCTCGCCGACCCGCACCTGCCCACCGTGCTGCCGCTCGCCGCCCTGCTCCAGAGCACCCTGCGGGGCAGCGCGGAGGAGCCGCCGGGCTCGCCGCGGGAGCTGATCGGCGGTGTCCGGGAGCAGTTCGGGATGCTCTGACCGGCCGGCCCAGCGCGGCCCGGCGCGGCCCGGCTCTGACCGGCCGCCCGGCTCCGGCTCGGCCCACGACAGGACACCCCTTCCGCAGCAGCCCGCACCACGAGAGAGCGAGGACAACCGCAATGATCCCCGTGACCGGAGGCATCGACATCAGGGGCGACCTCGCCACGGTCGGCGCCTACCTGGGGCACGTGCCCAACCTGACCGAGTGGACCACCTTCTTCCAGGCGGTCGACGGCGAGCGGGACGGCAGGTTCCAGGTGCAGTCCGTGATGGGCCCCATCGAGACCTGGATCACCGGCACCCGGAGCACCGGCTCCCGCCGCTACGTCATCCACTCCCTGATCCGCGGCCAGGAGGAGGAGGCCGAACTCGACCTCCAGGAGCACGGTGAGCACGTCGCCGTCCGCTTCACCGTCAACCTGCCGCCCCACGTCGACGAGGACGTGGTGGTCGGGCAGCGCAACGAGATGGCCGAGGAACTCGTCCAGCTCAAGCGGCTGCTCGAAGCGAACTGACCGCCCGGCCGGTCCCCGCCGCCCCGCCGGCCGGGACCGGCCGCCGTTCACCCCGCGCCGTTCCCCCCACCCCCACCCGCACCCGTCCGCGCCGCCCCGCGCCGTTCCGTCCGCCCGCCCTTCCGCCCCGTTCCAGCCGCCGACCCTTACGGAGCACCCATGGCCCGCCGCCTGTTCACCTCCGAGTCCGTGACCGAAGGCCACCCCGACAAGATCGCCGACCAGATCAGCGACGCCATCCTGGACGCGCTGCTCGCCCAGGACCCGGCCAGCAGGGTCGCGGTCGAGACGCTGATCACCACCGGTCAGGTGCACATCGCCGGGGAGGTCGCGACCTCCGGCTACGCCGACATCGCCGCGATCGTCCGGCGCACCGTCCTGGAGATCGGCTACGACAGCTCGCAGAAGGGCTTCGACGGCGCCTCCTGCGGGGTCTCCGTCTCCATCGGCTCGCAGTCCCCGGACATCGCCCAGGGCGTCGACACCGCCTACGAGTCCCGGGTCGAGGGCGCCGAGGACGAGCTCGACCGGCAGGGCGCCGGTGACCAGGGCCTGATGTTCGGCTACGCCTGCGACGACACCCCCGAGCTGATGCCGCTGCCGATCGCCCTGGCGCACCGACTGTCCAAGCGCCTGTCCGAGGTCCGCAAGAACGGGACCATCCCCTACCTGCGGCCGGACGGCAAGACCCAGGTCACCATCGAGTACGACGGCGACCGCGCGGTGCGCCTGGACACCGTGGTGGTCTCCTCGCAGCACGCCGCCGACATCAGCCTGGAGGGGCTGCTCGTCCCCGACATCCGGGAGTACGTCGTCGAGCCCGAGCTGGCCTCGCTCGGCATCGACACCAGCGGCTACCGGCTGCTGGTCAACCCGACCGGGCGTTTCGAGGTCGGCGGCCCGATGGGCGACGCCGGCCTCACCGGTCGCAAGATCATCGTCGACACCTACGGCGGCATGGCCCGCCACGGCGGCGGCGCGTTCTCCGGCAAGGACCCGTCCAAGGTGGACCGCTCGGCCGCGTACGCGATGCGCTGGGTCGCCAAGAACATCGTCGCCGCGGGGCTGGCCCGCCGGGCGGAGGTGCAGGTCGCGTACGCGATCGGCAAGGCCGAGCCGGTCGGCCTGTTCGTGGAGACCTTCGGCACCGAGACCGTCCCGGTGCTGGGCATCCAGGAGGCCGTCACCAAGGTCTTCGACCTGCGCCCGGCCGCGATCATCCGCGACCTGGACCTGCTGCGCCCGATCTACGCCCGGACCGCCGCCTACGGCCACTTCGGCCGCGAGGCGGACGGCCTCACCTGGGAGCGCACCGACCGGGCGGCGGAGCTGCGCGCGGCCGCCGGGCTCTGAGCCCGGGGCCCGAGCCCGGGGCCCGAGCGCGGGGCCCGTGGACAGCACCCCGGGCCGGGGCGCCGGGCCCGCACCGGGCCCGCACCGACGCCGAGCCGAAGTACGAGGCCGAAGTTCCGAGAGGGGAAGTACGTTGACCACCATCCAGAGCGGACTCGCCGATCGCCTCGGCACCGTCGTCGGCAGCCCCGCCCCGCCGCCCGCCCCGGTCCGGGCCCCCGTGCACCCCCGGACCGCGGCGCTCGGGCCGCAGATGCGCACCGCCGTCGAGCAGTTGGCCGCCAAGCACCGGCAGGCCCAGGACGGACCGAGCGCGGACGCCACCGAACGCCAGCACGCACGCGGCAAGTTGACCGTCCGGGAGCGGCTGGACGTGCTCTTCGACGAGGGCACCTTCGTCGAGCTGGAGCCGCTGCGCCGGCACCGCGCCTCGGGCCTCGGCCTGGAGGACCGCAAGCCGTACACCGACGGCGTGGTGGTCGGCTGGGGCGAGGTGCACGGCCGGACGGTCTTCGTGTACGCCCACGACTTCCGGATCTTCGGCGG
>NZ_JBEPAK010000092.1:0-25571 GCF_040298565.1 Kitasatospora sp. NPDC001539
GCCCCCGCGAGTGCGGGGGCGGGCCGGACGTGTGATGCGGTGGGATGCCGTGCGGTGGGATGCCGTGCGGTCATCCGCCGATCGTCAGGACGATCAGTTGTCCACCGGGCGGACCCGGATCCAGGTCTCCAGGTAGTTCGCGGACTCGTTCTCGACCTCGATGCTGGTGCCGGTCTTCGGCACGTCCACACCGCTGTACGGGTTGTCCTTGGACCACCACGACTTCAGGTCGGAGAACTCGTCGACGCCCTTGGACTTCGGGATGACGGTCTCGGCGTCGGCCTTGTGCAGGGTCAGCGCCGGGACGCGGCGCGAACCGAAGGTCGAGTCGAAGCCCTGCATGCGCGGACGCATCAGGGTGCCGTCGGCCCACTTCATCGGGGTCGGGTGCGAGTCGACCGGCAGGACGAGGCCGTGGCCCGGGTGGGCGCTGACGTTGTTGTCGGTCTGCGAGGTGTCCCAGTACCAGATCAGCAGGCCGGGCTGGTACGCGTAGTGCTCGACCCAGTTCGGCTTGCTGGCGAAGCCGAAGTTGTACGGGCCGGTCTTCAGCGTCTGGTCGAACGACACGTACTGCTTGTTCTCCGCGATGTAGTACTGCGCGTAGTCCTTGGTGTACGAGCCGCCGAAGCGGGTGAAGCCGGCGGCGGTCCAGCCGTTGTCGCCGTTCTCCACGTCGTCGCTGAACACGGTCGCGCCGTCGGCGGTCACCGTGACGTTGTCCACCGCGAAGCCGCGGTAGTGCAGACCGCCGTCGGTGGTGTTGTGGTAGCGGAACTGGATCTTCTGGCCGGCGTAGGCGTCCAGGTTGAAGGACAGGTCGCCCCAGGCGGCGGCGAGGCCGTTGACGGCCGGGCGGCCGTTCTCCTTCGGGAGCGCGGTGCCGTTCCAGGTGCCGTCCACGACGGTCCAGGTCTTGCCGCCGTCGGTGGAGACCTCACCGAAGGCGTAGTCGAAGTCCGGCTCCAGCTCGTACCAGGCCTTGGCGTTGATGCTGGCCTTGGTCTTGCCGGTCAGGTCGACGTCCCGGGTCAGCGTGACGTTCAGGTTGTCGGCGCTGCCGCTCCACCACTCGTTGCCGCCCGCGAAGGGCTTGTTGATGTCGGTGGTGATGCTCTTCTTCGGCAGGTCGACGAGGAGCGCCTGCGGCAGGTCGGTGTTGTACTCCACCGGGCCGATGTGGTGCGTCGACTCGGTGCCGGCCTTGGCGTGGTCGACCTTCAGCCAGCCGAGCTGGTACTTGCTCCAGGCGTCGAGGTCGTTCGGCATGTCGCCGATGCTGTCCTTGCCCTCGCCGAGCCAGGAACCGGAGGACATCAGCGACCAGAAGCCGACCGAGTTGTCGATGCCCTTGCCGGCGGTGTCGTAGAGGTCCGGCAGACCGAGGTCGTGGCCGTACTCGTGGGCGAAGACGCCGAGGCCGCCGTTCTCCGGCTGCATGGTGTAGTCGCCGATCCACAGGCCGGTGTTGCCGACCTGGACGCCGCCGAGCTTGTTGCCCTCGGGGCCTGCCTGGCCCGTCAGGTTGCCGTAGACGTACGAGCGGTGCGCCCACAGGGCCTTGCTGCCCTGCTTGCCGCCACCGGCCGACTTGTCCTCACCGGCGTGCACGATCTGGAAGTGGTCGATGTACCCGTCGGGCTGGTTGAAGTTCCCGTCGTGGTGCGAGCCGTAGCGGTCCCACTGGTCGTACTGGGCCAGCGTCGCCTTGATCTGGGCGTCGGTCTGACCCTTCGCCAGCTGGTCCTTGTACCAGATGTCGACGGCGTCGCGGATCAGGTCCTGGGCGCTGGCGCAGACGTTGGAGCCGCAGTAGTCGGAGCCGTACCGGGCCTCGTTCCACGGCACCCGCACCCAGTCCGAGACCACGCCGTCGACCGAGTAGCGGCCCGAGGACTGCTTCTCGTAGAAGGTCTTCAGCGAGGGCTTGTCCTTGGCGAAGTACAGGTCCTGGTAGTGCGCCTGGTTGTAGTCGGCCTGCCAGGCGGTCGAGTTGTTCGTCGCGCGGTCCGGCGCGGCGATCTCGTTGTGCTTGGGGCCGGGCTCGCCGCCGTACTTGACCTTGCCGTCGGCGGTCTTGGTGGTGTTGTCGACCTGGTCGCCGAAGTCGACCAGGATCGTGAAGATCTTGTCCGTGCGCTCGCGGGCGAGCTCCACGTACTTGTCCTTGCCGAGCTTCACGCTGGTGCTGCCGTTGTGCTGCTCGACCTGGGCGGTGCCGTCGAGCAGCTGCTCGGTGGCGGCCTTGTGCTCGGCCTCCACCTTGGCCGTCAGCGGCCCCGGGAGGTTGTGCTCCGTGTTGACGGCCTGGACGGCGTCAGCCGGGTCCTTCGGCACGGGGGCCGAGCCGGCCGCCACGGCGGTGCCCGGGAACAGACCCGCCCCGAGCGTGACTATGACCGCCGCAGCCGTCGCGACCGCAGCGGTTCTCCTGGTGTTCTTCAACGTTGTGACGTCCTCCCCGACCGGGGCCAGCTCATGGCCAAGGCCCGGCAAACCAAAATGAAAGACAGGTGGACGTCATTTGATCCAAGCGTGCACGGAAAAGATAGACCTTGACCGTGACATGGGCACGGCGCTATCCTCCCCGACTTCACATCAGCTGACAAAGAGTCAACCGTATGAGCGTTAAAGCTTACTGAGAAATGGGGCGTACCCGTACCAACCGGCCGGGAAGCCGCCCGTTCCGGACCGCACCGGTGCGACGCCCGACCGGCCCCGAACGCACCGAGCCCCCGGCGCGGACGCCGGGGGCTCGGTGGCTGTGAAGTTGTCTGTTAAATGTTGGTCACTTCGTCAGGTCCGGACCGGACGAGGCGACCGCGGCCGGGGTGTCCGCGACGGCCGACTTCTCCTCGCCGCGGAAGGTGAACTTGGCGTCCTTGCCCTCGCCCTCGACGTCGACGACGACGATGTGGCCGGCCCGCAGCTCGCCGAAGAGGATCTTCTCGGAGAGGTGGTCCTCGATCTCGCGCTGGATGGTGCGGCGCAGCGGACGGGCGCCCAGGATCGGGTCGTAGCCGCGCTTGGCCAGCAGCTTCTTGGCCTCGACGCTGAGCTCCAGGCCCATGTCCTTGTCCTTGAGCCGCTCGTCCACCTTGGCGATCATGAGGTCTACGATCTGGATGATGTCGTCCTCGGACAGCTGGTGGAACACCACGATGTCGTCGACGCGGTTCAGGAACTCGGGGCGGAAGTGCTGCTTGAGCTCCTCGCCGACCTTCGCCTTCATCCGCTCGTACCCGGTCTGGGTGTCGCCCGTGGCCGCGAAGCCCAGGTTGAAGCCCTTGGAGATGTCCCGGGTGCCGAGGTTGGTCGTCATGATGATGACGGTGTTCTTGAAGTCGACCACGCGGCCCTGGGAGTCGGTCAGGCGGCCGTCCTCCAGGATCTGCAGCAGCGAGTTGAAGATGTCCGGGTGGGCCTTCTCGACCTCGTCGAAGAGGACGACGGAGAACGGCTTGCGGCGGACCTTCTCGGTCAGCTGGCCGCCCTCCTCGTAGCCCACGTAGCCGGGCGGGGAGCCGAACAGCCGGGAGACGGTGTGCTTCTCGGAGAACTCGGACATGTCGAGCGCGATCAGCGCGTCCTCGTCGCCGAACAGGAACTCCGCCAGCGTCTTGGACAGCTCCGTCTTACCGACGCCGGACGGGCCGGCGAAGATGAACGAACCGCCGGGGCGCTTCGGGTCCTTGAGGCCCGCACGGGTGCGCCGGATGGCCTGGGAGAGCGCCTTGATGGCGTCCTTCTGGCCGATGACGCGCTTGTGCAGCTCGTCCTCCATGCGCAGCAGCCGGGAGGTCTCCTCCTCGGTCAGCTTGAAGACCGGGATGCCGGTGGCGGTGGCCAGGACCTCGGCGATGAGCTCCTCGTTGACCTCCGCGACGACGTCCATGTCGCCGGCCTTCCACTCCTTCTCGCGCTTGGCCTTGGCCTGCAGGAGCTGCTTCTCGTCGTCGCGCAGGGACGCGGCCTTCTCGAAGTCCTGCGCGTCGATCGCGCTCTCCTTCTCGCGGCGCACGTCGGCGATCTTCTCGTCGAACTCGCGCAGGTCCGGCGGCGCGGTCATCCGGCGGATGCGCATCCGGGAGCCGGCCTCGTCGATCAGGTCGATCGCCTTGTCCGGCAGGAAGCGGTCCGAGATGTACCGGTCGGCCAGGGTGGCGGCGGCGACCAGGGCGGCGTCCGTGATGGAGACCCGGTGGTGGGCCTCGTAGCGGTCGCGCAGACCCTTGAGGATCTCGATGGTGTGCGGCAGCGAGGGCTCGGCGACCTGGATGGGCTGGAAGCGGCGCTCCAGCGCGGCGTCCTTCTCCAGGTGCTTGCGGTACTCGTCCAGGGTGGTGGCACCGATGGTCTGCAGCTCGCCGCGGGCCAGCATCGGCTTCAGGATGCTGGCGGCGTCGATGGCGCCCTCGGCGGCGCCCGCGCCGACCAGGGTGTGCAGCTCGTCGATGAACAGGATGATGTCGCCGCGGGTGCGGATCTCCTTGAGCACCTTCTTCAGGCGCTCCTCGAAGTCACCGCGGTAGCGCGAGCCGGCCACCAGGGCGCCCAGGTCCAGCGTGTAGAGCTGCTTGTCCTTGAGCGTCTCCGGGACCTCGCCCTTGACGATCGCCTGGGCCAGGCCCTCGACCACGGCGGTCTTGCCGACGCCGGGCTCACCGATCAGGACGGGGTTGTTCTTGGTGCGGCGGGACAGCACCTGCATGACCCGCTCGATCTCCTTCTCGCGCCCGATGACCGGGTCGAGCTTGGCCTCGCGGGCCGCCTGGGTCAGGTTGCGGCCGAACTGGTCCAGGACCAGCGAGGTCGACGGGGTGCCCTCGGCGGGCCCGCCGGCCGTGGCCGACTCCTTGCCGCCACCGGTCTGGTAGCCGGAGAGCAGCTGGATGACCTGCTGGCGCACCCGGTTGAGGTCGGCACCCAGCTTCACCAGGACCTGGGCGGCGACGCCCTCGCCCTCGCGGATCAGGCCGAGCAGGATGTGCTCGGTGCCGATGTAGTTGTGGCCGAGCTGCAGGGCCTCCCGGAGCGACAGCTCCAGGACCTTCTTCGCCCGGGGAGTGAAGGGAATGTGACCGGACGGGGCCTGCTGGCCCTGGCCGATGATCTCCTCGACCTGCTGGCGCACGGCCTCAAGGGAAATCCCGAGGCTCTCCAGGGCCTTGGCGGCGACGCCCTCGCCCTCGTGGATCAGACCCAGGAGGATGTGCTCGGTGCCGATGTAGTTGTGGTTGAGCATCCGGGCTTCTTCCTGAGCCAGGACGACAACCCGCCGCGCGCGGTCGGTGAACCTCTCGAACATCGTTTATCGCTCCTCAGAGCGGTCGGGCAGTTCGGGGTCCGTCCCCGCCCTGTCCTTCCGCATGCTAGTCCCGCTCAGCGGCGCGGCCCACGGATTCACTCCCCGGTAGAGGAGCGAGATGCTGCGCGACCAGCCGACACCAATCCCAACCTGATGCTGGGAATCGGTGTTCCCACAGGTGGGCCGGATGCACCGGAAACCGCTACGCCATCGGCGAACACGAGCCGCCGGGGCACAGCCGGGCCCTCTCCGGCCGGTCGCACTTGCTGCCCCTGGACGGGTCCAACAACCCGCCCACCTGCATTCATACCCGGTATCGGGGCGGTTCTCGCGCAGTTTCCGCGGTGGCGGTGTTCGCCTGGCGAGAAGTCCGGCCGTGGTGACGGTGGTTCAACGCGGTCGGAAGGGCCGGTGCGCCCGTCCCGGTGCGTCCGCGTTACCGCTTCGCCCCTACAGCGTTGCACAACTCGTGATTGTTCCGCCGCCCCGGCCCGCAGCCCCGGAAGCCCCCGGCCCGGCCGGCACGGCGGCCGTCCGGGCGCGCGCCGCGGGGCGCGGAGGTGGCTCCTCCGCGCCCCGCGCGTGTGTCGTCGGCGCCGTGGGCGGCCGCCGGGGTCCCGAACCCGCTCCGCCGGGCCGGCGGCGCCGGGCTCAGGACGCGTTGGCCTTGTCGTAGGCCTCGCGGACCGTGCTCGGCACCCGGCCGCGGTCGTTGACCTCCATGCCCTGCTCCTTGGCCCACGCGCGGATCTTCGCGGTGTCCGGAGCGCTGCCGGACGGGCGCGCCGCGGTCCCGCGGCCCGGGCGCCGGGAGCCGGCGAGACGGCCGCTCTGCTTGCGGCCCTTCTCCACGTAGGGCGCCAGCAGACCGCGCAACTTGTCCGCGTTGGCGCTCTTCAGGTCGATCTCGTAGGCAACGCCGTCCAGCGCGAACGTCACCGTCTCGTCCGCCGAACCGCCCTCGAGATCGTCTTCAAGAATGACCTGCACCCTCTGTGCCACGGGCTTCCCTTTCCGCTAAACGACCCATTGCCTAAGGAAAGGAAAGCGCCTTTCTCCGGAAAACACAAACCCCTGACCGGCTCGGAGCCGCTCAGAGGTGCAGCAGCATGCGCGAGTTGCCCAGTGTGTTGGGCTTCACGCGCTCCAGGTCAAGGAACTCGGCGACACCTTCATCGTACGAGCGGAGGAGTTCTTCATAGACGTCCGTAGCGATCGCCGCCGGGTCTGTCGTACCATCATCGGTTTCCTGGAGCTCCCCGATCTCGACGAAACCGTGTTTCGCGAAGAAGGCGACCTCGAACGTCAAGCAGAAAATCCGACGGACGCCGAGCCAGCGGGCCGTCTGCACCAGCTTCTCCAACAGCAGGTGCCCGATCCCGAAGCCCCGGCAGACCGGATCCACCGCGAGCGTACGGACCTCCGCGAGGTCCTCCCACATCACGTGCAGGGCTCCGCAGGCCACCACCGCGCCGTTGTCGTCGCGTTCCGCGACCCAGAACTCCTGGACGGATTCGAACAGTGTGACAGTGGGCTTGTCGAGCAGAATGCCGTCCGGCGAGTAGGCGTCGATGAGCCTGCGCACGGCCCGTACGTCAGGGGTCCGCGCGCGGCGGATGGTGACCTCCATGGCGGGACGTTATCGCGTCGCCCCCGGCGCGGTCTCCCCGGTATCCGCTCCGGCGCTATCCGGCGGGTCCGCCGCGGAATCCGCGCCGGGCGGATCGGACGGGAACAGAGCCGCCACCCGCAGCGCGTCCCGCAGCGCCTCGCGTTGCTCGGGCGACATCAGGCCGAAGAAGTGGACCAGGGCCGCCGCGGGATTGTCGCTCGTGGCCCAGGCGTCGTTCATCAGGGCCGCGGTGTAGGCCTCGCGCGAGGAGACCGGTTCATATCGATAGGCGCGCCCGGCCCGCTCGCGGCGCAGCCAGCCCTTTCTGTGCAGCTTGTCCAGGACGGTCATCACCGTGGTGTAGGCGATTTCGCGTTCCGACCGCAGATCCAGGAGAACCTCGCGAACCGTGACCGGTCGGTTCCACCGCCACACCCGGGTCATGATGGCGTTCTCAAGTTCGCCGAGTTGCCGGACCATAGTGCCGCCAGGATAGGGAGCGAATGGGGCCGGTGCCGTGAAGTGCCCCCGAACCGGCGCGCCGCCACCCCCGGGAATCGGGAATGGCGGCGCGCGCGGTGGTGCGGGGGGCGGCTGACGTCGTCAGTCGCGGGTTCGTTCCGCGGGGGAGCCCCCTGGGGGAGGCCCGCCGGGTCGGGCGGGCCCCGGGAGGGCTCAGTCGATGTCTTCCTTGGCCTTCTGGGCCCCGCCCTGGCTGCGGAAGATGGCCCGCACCAGGAATCCGAAGCCGATCGCCATGACCAGCGGCGGCACGATCGCGCTGACGTAGTCCATCAGGTCACTCCTCCTCGGTCTTCTCCGCCGTCGCGGCGGACGCCTTGGGCTCCGGCTTCACCAGCGGGAAGAGCACGGTCTCCCGGATGTTCTTGCCGGTCAGCAGCATGATCAGGCGGTCCACGCCGAGGCCGAGGCCGCCGGTCGGGGGCATCGCGTACTCCAGGGCACGCAGGAAGTCCTCGTCCAGCTGCATCGCCTCGACGTCGCCGCCGGCCGCCAGCAGGGACTGGGCGGTGAGGCGGGCGCGCTGCTCGACCGGGTCGATCAGCTCGGAGTAGGCGGTGCCGATCTCGGTGCCGAAGATCACCAGGTCCCACTTCTCGGCCACGCCCGGGATGCTGCGGTGCCGGCGGGTCAGCGGGGAGACCTCGGTCGGGTAGTCCTTGATGAAGGTCGGCCGGACGGCGTTCTCCTCCAGCAGGCGCTCGACCATCTCCAGCACGATCTGGCCGTGGCCCCAGGACTTCTCGAACGGGATGCCGTGGTCGAAGGCCAGCTTGCGCAGCTCCTCGACGCCGGTCTCCGGGGTGACCTCGACGCCCAGCCGGGCGGAGATGCCCGGGTAGACGCTGACCTCCTCCCACGGCTCGGCCAGGTCGATCTCGTGCTCCACGCCGTGCGGGTCCAGGCCCCGGATCACCGTGGTGCCCAGGGCGTCCCGGGCGGCGTTGATGATCGTCTCGCGGATCAGCTCGGCCTGGGTGTCGTAGTCGCCGTAGGCCTCGTACGACTCCAGCGAGGTGAACTCCGGGTTGTGGGTGGAGTCCGCGCCCTCGTTGCGGAAGTTGCGGTTGATCTCGAAGACCTTCTCGGCGCCGCCGACCACCAGCCGCTTGAGGTACAGCTCCGGCGCGATGCGCATGTAGAGGTCGATGTCGTACGCGTTGATGTGGGTCTTGAACGGACGGGCGTTGGCGCCGCCGTGCACCGGCTGCAGCATCGGGGTCTCGACCTCGATGTAGCCGCGGTCCTCGTAGGTGCGGCGGATCGAGCGGACGACCTTGCTGCGCAGGTGCAGGATCTCGCGGGCTTCGGGGTTCACGATCAGGTCGACGTACCGCTGGCGGACCCGGGCCTCCGGGTCGGTCAGGCCCTTGTGCTTGTCCGGCAGCGGGCGCAGGCACTTGGCGGTGAGCTCCCAGCGGTCCACCATCACGGACAGCTCGCCGCGCTTGGAGGTGATCACCTCGCCCTCGACGCCGACCTGGTCACCGAGGTCGATGTCGGACTTCCAGGCCGCCAGGCGCTCGGCGCCCAGCTTGTCCAGGGAGAGCATCACCTGGAGGTCGCCGCTGCCGTCGCGCAGGGTGGCGAAGCAGAGCTTGCCGCCGGTGCGGGAGAGGATCACCCGGCCGGTGATGCCGACGCGCTCGCCGGTGGCGGTGTCGGGCTCCAGGTCCGGGTGCTTGGCACGCAGGTCGGCGATGGTGCTGGTGCGGGGGAACCCCACGGGGTACGGGTCGACACCGGCCTCCCGGAGCCGGTCCAGCTTCTCGCGCCGGACGCGCATCTGCTCGGGAAGGTCGTCGGTCGCGGGAATAACGCTCTGATCGCTCACCCCACAAGGGTAGCCAGCCGTACACCGTGCTCCGCGACGGGCTGACGGGTGAGGGGAGACCGCGGTGGCGGCCTCCCCTCACGCGGCGTCGGTCCGGGCGGTCAGCCGTCCTGGCGCGCCCGGAACCGGCGCGCGGCGACCAGCGCGGCGCCGCCGAGCAGCACGGCCGCGGCGCCCGCCCCCGCCAGCGGCAGGACGGCGGAGGAGCCGGTGCTGGCCAGGCTGCCGCCGGCCGCCCGGCCGGCCGCGGGACCGTCGCTCCCGGCGCCGCCCGCGGCGGCCGGGGACGGCGAACCGGCGGCGGGCAGCGCGGCCGGGGCGACGGTGGCGGACGGCGCGGCCGTGGCGGACCGGGACGGGGCGGGCGTCACGGTGGCCGTCGCGCTGCCGGTGGGCGCCGGGGTGCCGGTCGCGCCGCCCCGGAGGGCGACCGTGACCAGGTCGTTGGCCGGGTTGTGGTCCCAGGCCATGACGGCGCTGGGGTGGCCGTCCTCGAACGTGCTCTGCTCGTTCTGCAGCGAGACCGTGGCGGTCAACGGCCCGGTGCCCGCGGGGAGCTTCAGGTTCAGCTTGTGGGCGACGGTGGCGCCGTTGGGCATGAAGCTGCTGCCCACCCCGTCACAGGTGAACTTGTTCAGGGGCTTGTCGGACTTGCGGCCGTGGACGTAGTCGTCCGCCCGGCACGTGGCCGGGAGGTCGGTGACGGTGACGCCTTCGGGGAGCTGCACGCTGACGTGGGGAGCGCCCTCGCCGCCGCTGCGGTCCATGATCGACGCCGGGCCCTTGTTCCCCATGCCGACGGTGAGGGAGCCGGCCGTGCCGGTGGCGTCGGGCGCCCAGCCGCCGGTCGCCTCGAAGTCGGCGCTGCTGTCGGCGAGGACCTCCTGCTCGGTGCCGTAGCCGTTCACGTCGAGGCCGGGCGGGATCCCCTCGCCGGCGGACTTGACCAGGGTGGCGGGCGCGCCCGTGCCCCGCTGGAACGACATCAGCTTGCGCAGGTCCGCGCCGTCGTTGCCGTAGACGTCCTCGGCGGTGAACACCGCGTAGTCGGCGAAGTCGTAGTAGGCCTGCGGGCCGACGCCGAGATCGAGTCCGTTGAGCTTGACCGCCTGGCCGGGGGCGATCTCGCCGTCGATGGTGCAGATGGCGTGCGTGGTGGGCTCCGGCTGACCGGAGTTCTTGTCGCTCCGGGTCCCCTTGTCGACGGCGTACTCGCAGTTGGAGGGCCAGGTGTCGACGGTGAGGCCGGTCGTCAGGAGGATGTTGACGATCGCGCGCTTGGCGGGGAGCTGGCCGTGGTTGGCGAACTCCAGGGCCGCGGGCAGCTTGCTGCCGACCTTGGCGCCCTTGTTCTGGGAGGGCGCCTTGGTGCGGAACACGGCCGCGCCGACGTCCACCCGGAAGTCCGCCGTGCCGGTCTGGGCGCCGGGGGCGCTGAGGGTCGCGTGGACCGTCCCGCTGGCGCCGGGCTTGACGCCGGCGACGGCGCTCAGCCACAGGCTGCCGGTGATGTTGATCTTGTCGTAGTCCAGCCGGTGGAGGTCGCAGGTGATCGTCTTGCCCTCGGTGCTGCAGCCGTGGGCGGTCAGCGTGGCCACGCCGTCGAGACCGGTGGTGTCGAGCGTGAGCTTGACGTTGTCGACGGGGCCGGTGCCGGTGCGGCCCACGTGCATGAAGACGTTCTCGCCCCACTGCGGCGGTGCGGTGGGCTCGGTCGTGAGCTGGTAGGAACCGGCCACGAAGATCTTGAGCTGGTGGTCGGCGGCATGGGCCGGAAGGGCGGCCGTGCCGACGGCCAGGGCGGCCACGACGGCGGCCGAACCCGCGCCGAAAGCCCGGCGGGTGCGGGTCGAGTGCATGCAATTCCCCCGATCGAATGGTGTAACCCCGAACATTAAAGAGGGATTACGGCCGGTCAATCGGGTTGATCCGGCACCAAATCCGACAGGTGGGGATCGAACGGCCCGCCGCGGGAGGCGATGGTTATGAAGACGTGATGTGCCATCGGTGGCGGAACCGAGGATTTGTCGACACATGGACGGAGGGGAGACCGCGCGGTCTCCCCTCCGGGGTGGAGAAGGTGGTTCAGCCGGTGCCGGTGCGGAGTTCGATCTCCTCCGGCGCCTCGTCGGCGGGCGGGGCCGGACGGGCCGGGGGCTTGGGGCGGCGGCCGAAGAGTTCGGCCGGGGTGGGCATCCGGTGCGGGCGGGGCGGGGTCTGCGCGGCGGGCTGCTCCGGGCGGGAGTCGGTGCTGCTCATCGTGGTCCGTCCTCCTACAGGGGTGGGGTGACTGCTCGGTGGTGCGGCGGGGTTCGGTACGGCCACCAGGTGGCGCGGTTGCCCGGCGGTGAGGGCGAGCCGTTCGCGCACCGCGGCCTCGGCCAGGGCGTGGCAGCGGCCGGCCAGCCGGGAGCGGCGGGCCCGCTCGCCGTGGCCGCAGGGCTGGCGGGTGAGCCCGCGCAGCGCGGTGAGGTCCTCGGGCCCGGGGAGGTAGCCGTCGGCCACGGCCTCCTCCAGGCGTTCCAGGTAGCCGGGGGCGCTGCCGGGCAGGGCGGAGCGGTAGCGGTGGAGGTCGGCGAGCAGGAAGGCGCGCAGTCGGCCGCCTTCCTGCACGGCCTCGTCGATCGCCTCGGTCAGGCGCAGGGCGTCCTGGACGTCCTCCGCCCACACGTCGGCCCCCGGCCCGGCGAACGCCGTCCGGTCGGGCCCCTGGAGGTGGACGGGGACGGCGGGGTGCAGGGCTTGGGCGAGGGCTCGGCGCAGCACGCGGACTTCGTCGGCGCTGAAGGCCATGCCGCCGCGCGATCCGTGTGGCGTAGGCATGGGTTGACACTACGTGAGGAATATCCGATTTGTCGGTAACGTCGCGCGGAATTCCCCACGGTCGGCCCGCTGGAGGGACCCGGATCCCGGACCCGGATCCCTGACCGGGATCAGCTCGGCCGGTTGCGCTCGTAGACCAGGCGCAGGCCGATCAGCGTCAGCCACGGTTCGTGCACGTCGATGGTGGTGGCCTCGCCGAGGACCAGCGGCGCGAGGCCGCCGGTGGCGATCACCTGGACGTCGTCCGGGTCCTTGGCGAGTTCCCGGGCCATCCGGTCGACCAGACCGTCGACCTGCCCGGCGAAGCCGTAGAGGATGCCGGACTGCATGCCCTCGACGGTGTTCTTGCCGATCACGTTGCGCGGGCGGGCCAGCTCGATCTTGCGCAGCTGGGCGCCGCGGACGCCGAGCGCCTCGACCGAGATCTCGATGCCGGGGGCGATCGCGCCGCCGACGTAGTCGCCCCGGGCGTTGACCGCGTCGAAGGTGGTCGCCGTGCCGAAGTCGACCACGATGCACGGGCCGCCGTACAGGTGGTTGGCGGCCAGCGCGTTCACGATCCGGTCGGCGCCGACCTCCTTGGGGTTGTCCATCAGGACGTGCACCCCGGTCTTCACCCCCGGCTCCACGATCACCGCGGGGACGTCGCCGTAGTAGCGGCGGGTCACCTCGCGGAGCTCGTGGAGCACGGCGGGCACGGAGGAGCAGATCGCCAGGCCCTCCACCGCGGCCTCCCGGACCGCGGTGTGGTTGCCCATCAGTCCCTGGAGGAGCACCGCCAGTTCATCGGCCGTGCGGCGCGGATCGGTGGAGATCCGCCAGTGTTCCACCACGTCCTCGCCGTCGAACAGGCCGAGTGTGGTCTGGGTGTTGCCGACGTCGATGGTGAGGAGCATGGGGCGCTTTCTGCGAGTCGGGACGGGACTGCTCTCGACCTGACGGTCAGGCGCGCAGGTCCAGGCCGATGTCCAGGATCGGCGAGGAGTGGGTCAGCGCGCCCACGGCCAGGTAGTCGACACCAGTCTGGGCGACCTCGCGCGCGCTGGCCAGGGTCAGTCCGCCGGAGGCCTCCAGCTTCGCCCGGCCGGCCACCAGCGCGACGGCCTCCTTCAGCTGCTCGACGGTGAAGTTGTCCAGCAGGATCAGGTCGGCCCCGGCCTCCAGCACCGGCGCGATCTGCTCCACGGTGTCGACCTCGACCTCGACCGGAAGCTCCGGGTACGCGGCCCGGACGGCCCGGAACGCCTCGGCCACGCCGCCGGCCGCGACCACGTGGTTGTCCTTCACCAGGGCGGCGTCGGACAGCGCCATCCGGTGGTTGGCGCCGCCGCCGCAGCGCACCGCGAACTTCTCCAGCGCGCGCAGGCCGGGCGTGGTCTTGCGGGTGTCGCGGACCACCGCGCCGGTGCCCTCCAGGGCGTCCGCCCAGGCGCGGGTGGCGGTGGCGATGCCGGACAGGTGGCAGAGCAGGTTGAGCGCGCTGCGCTCGGCGGTCAGCAGGTCGCGGGTGCGGGAGCGGACCGAGAGCAGCACCTGGCCGGCCTCGACCCGGTCGCCGTCCTCGACGTGCCGCTCGACCTCGAACGCCTCCTCGCAGACCAGCGAGACGACCGCCTCGGCGACCCGCAGTCCGGCCACCACGCCCGCCTGGCGGGCGGTGAAGTCGGCGGTGGCGACGGAGTCGGCGGGCACGGTCGCCACCGAGGTGACGTCCTCGCCGCCGGCCAGGTCCTCGGCCAGCGCCAGGGTGGCGATGTCCTCGACCTCGATCGGGTCCAGGCCGGCCTGCTCCAGCAGTTCGGCGAGCTGCGGGTCCAGGCCGGTCTCGTAGCCCTCGCCGTCCCCGCAGGCGCAGCCGTCGCCGCAGCCGCCGGCCCGGTCGGCCAGGGGGAGTTCCTCGTGGGAGTGGGTCATGGCGCTACTGCTCCTCAGGGGTGCTGACGGGGTCGCCGGAGGCGGCCAGGGTGGTGATCAGGTGGCGCCGCCAGTGGGCGTCGTCGCGCTCGGGGAAGTCCTCGCGCCAGTGGCAGCCGCGGGTCTCCTCGCGCTGCGCGGCGGCCGCGACCAGGGCGGTGGCGACCAGCAGCAGGTTGGCGGCCTCCCAGGTCTCCACCCGCGGGTCGGCCGGCTTCTCCTCGGCCACGTGCGCGTAGGCCTGCTCGGCGATCAGGGCCAGCCCGGCCGCCGTGTCGGCCATCGAGGCGGCCGAGCGCAGCACGCCCGCACCGCGCGACATCAGCCGCTGGATCTCGGCCCGCGCCTCGGAGGGCGGCAGCGGCACCGGCTGGGCGGCCCGGGCGGCGGCGACGTCCACCGTGCGCTCGGGCAGCTCGCCGGCGCGGTGCCGCGCGGCCAGGTCCGCGGCGATCCGCTCGGCGAAGACCAGGCCCTCCAGCAGCGAGTTGGAGGCCAGCCGGTTGGCGCCGTGCACCCCGGTGCAGGCGACCTCGCCGCAGGCGTACAGGCCCGGGACGCTGGTGCGGCCGTGCCGGTCGGTGCGGACGCCGCCGGAGGCGTGGTGCGCGGCCGGGGCGATCGGGATCGGCTCGGTGACCGGATCGATGCCGTGCGCGCGGCAGGAGGCCAGGATGGTCGGGAAGCGGTGCTCCCACATCTCGGCGCCGAAGTGCCGCCCGTCCAGGAACATGTGGTCGGCGTCCTGCTCGTGCATGCGCCGGATGATCGCCTTGGCGACGATGTCGCGCGGCGCCAGTTCGGCCAGCTCGTGCTGGCCCACCATGAAGCGGACGCCGTCCGCGTCCACCAGGTGGGCGCCCTCGCCGCGGACGGCCTCGGAGACCAGCGGCTGCTGGCCCTCGGCGTCCGGACCGAGCCAGAGCACGGTCGGGTGGAACTGGACGAACTCCAGGTCGCTGACGGCGGCACCGGCCCGCAGCGCGAGCGCCACGCCGTCGCCGGTGGAGACCGCCGGGTTGGTGGTGGCGGAGAAGACCTGGCCCATCCCGCCGGTGGCGAGCACCACCGCGCGGGCCCGGACGGCGCCGACGCCGTCCCGCTGGCCCTCGCCCATCACGTGCAGGGTCAGCCCGGCGGCGTGGCCCTCGGCGTCGGTCAGCAGGTCGAGGACGAGGGCGTGCTCGATCAGCTCGATGCCCGGGTCGCTGCGGACGGCGGCGACCAGGGCACGCGATATCTCGGCGCCGGTCGCGTCCCCGCCCGCGTGCGCGATCCGGCGGCGGTGGTGGCCGCCCTCCCGGGTGAGCAGGATCTCCCCGTCCCCGTCGCGGTCGAACAGGGCGCCGGTCGCGATCAGCCGGCGGACGGCGTCCGGGCCCTCGGTGACCAGCGTGCGGACGGCGTCCTCGTCGCAGACGCCGGCGCCGGCCACCAGGGTGTCGTGCAGGTGCTGCTCGGGGGTGTCGCCCTCGCCCAGGGCGGCGGCGATGCCGCCCTGCGCCCAGCGGGTCGAACCCTCGTCCAGCATCGACTTGGTGACCACCATGGCCCGCAGGCCGGCCTTGCGGACGTTGAGGGCGACGGTGAGTCCGGCGACCCCGGAACCGACCACGACCACGTCGGCGGTGGCGGTCCAGCCCGGGGCCGGGGCGGTGAGGCGATGCGTGACGGACATGGCTCTGCGACTCCTTCAGCGCGTGGCCGCGGCGGCCGCGCCGTTGTCGCCACCGTACGCCCTGTCACCGCGGAGCAGTCCGGTGCCCTCCTGGGCCTCGGCGGGGTCACCGCCGAGGCCGGTGATCCGGTTGTGCTCGTCCACGAAGACGATCTTCGGCTGGTAGCCCTTGGCCTCGGCCGTGTCCATCTGCCCGTAGGCGATGAGTATGACGAGGTCGCCGGGGTGGACCAGGCGGGCTGCGGCGCCGTTGATGCCGATCACGCCGGTGCCGCGCGGGCCGGCGATGGTGTACGTCTCCAGCCGGGCGCCGTTGTTGATGTCGACGATGTGGACCAGCTCGCCGGGCAGCAGGTCCGCGGCGTCGAGCAGGTCCTCGTCCACCGTGACGGAGCCGACGTAGTGCAGGTCGGCCTGGGTCACGGTGGCCCGGTGGATCTTGGACTTGAGCATGGTGCGGAGCATGTGGTCACGCCTCCTGTGAGTGCATGCCTGGGAAGGGATCGTGCCGCCTGTTCAGCGAACGATGATGCGGACGTTGTCGATCAGGCGGGTCGAGCCCACCGTCGCGGCGACGGCCAGCACCGCCTCGCCCTGGAAGTCCTCCGCCGCCTCGGTGAAGTCGTGCGGGTCGATCAGGGCGAGGTAGTCGAGGGTGACGCCTTCGGCGCCGTCGAGCACGGCCGAGGCGGCCTCGCGCACGGCCTTCGGGCCCTGCGCGGCGACGTCCCGGCCGGCGAACAGGGCCTTGGAGAGGACGAGCGCGCGGGTGCGCTCCTCCTCGGAGAGGTAGCGGTTGCGCGAGGACAGCGCCAGGCCGTCCTCCTCGCGGACGGTCGGCACGCCGACGATCTCGACGTCGAAGTCAAGGTCGGCGACCATCCGCTGGATGACCGCCAGCTGCTGGGCGTCCTTCTCGCCGAAGAAGGCGAAGTCCGGGTCGGTGATGTGCAGCAGCTTGGCGACCACGGTCAGCACGCCGTCGAAGTGGCCGGGCCGGGTCGCGCCCTCGAAGCGCTCGCCCATCGGGCCGGCCGTCAGGCGCACCTGCGGCTCGCCGTTCGGGTAGACCTCCTCGACGGAGGGCGCGAACACCACGTCGGCGCCGTTCTCCTCGGCCAGCTTCACATCGGCGTCGAGGGTGCGCGGGTAGCGGTCCAGGTCCTCGGACGGGCCGAACTGCAGCGGGTTGACGAAGACCGTCACGGCGACCCGGCCCTCCCGGCCGACCTGCTTGCGGGCGGCCCGGATCAGCGCCGCGTGGCCCTCGTGCAGGGCGCCCATGGTCATCACGACGGCGTTGTCCACCGGCCGCTCGTCCGGCCAGAACGCGGCCTCGAAGTCGTCCACGGTGTGCGTGACGACCGCCCGGTGGACCTTCGGCGTCCGCTGGGGCTTGCTCGGCTGCTTACCGCGTGCCATCTACCGCTTCTCCTCGTTCAGTACGTCCAGCAGCGCCGCCGCCGACGTCTCGTCGATCGTCCTGTTGGCGAGCGCCCGCTGCGCGGTGGCGCGGGCCATCGCCCGGTAGGCCGCCGGGATGTCCGGGGACACCGTACTGAGCTGCGCCAGGTGGCGCCGCACCGTCCCGGCGTCGCCCCGGGCGACCGGCCCGGTCAGGGCGGCGTCGCCCGAGCGCAGGCTGTTGTCCAGGGCGGCGCCGAGCAGCGGGCCCAGCATCCGGCCGGGCTCGGCGACCCCGGCCGTGCGCAGCAGGTCCATCGCCTGGGCGACCAGGGTGACCAGGTGGTTCGCGCCGTGGGCCAGGGCCGTGTGGTAGAGCGGGCGGACCTCCTCGGGCACCCACTCCGGCTCGCCGCCCATCTCCACCACCAGCGCCTCGGCGACCGGCCGCAGCTCCTCGGGGGAGGTCACGCCGAACGGGCAGCCGGCCAGCCGGGCCAGGTCCACGGAGGTGCCGGTGAAGGTCATCGCGGGGTGCAGGGCCAGCGGCAGCGCCCCGGCCCGGGTGGCGGGCTCCAGGATGCCGACGCCGTGCGCGCCCGAGGTGTGCACCAGCAGCTGGCCGGGGCGGACGGCGCCGGTGGCGGCGAGGCCGGCCACCAGGTCGGCCAGCGCGTCGTCCGGGACGGTCAGCAGGACGAGGTCGGCGGCGGCCATGACCTGCGGCGGGGTGACGATCCGCACGCCCGGCAGCAGGGCGTCGGCCCGGCGGCGGGAGGCGGCGGAGACCCCGGAGGCGGCGACCACGGTGTGCCCGGCGAGCTGCAGCGCGGCTCCCAGCGCGGGCCCGACCCGGCCGGTGCCGACCACGCCGACGGCGAGCCGGGCCGGTCGGTTGCCGGGGTCGCCGGGATCCCCGAAGGCCTGGTCGCCGAGACCGTCGGCGAGCGGGGAGAACTCGCTGGAGTCGGACGAGCTCATGTCCACCCTTGTCCTGAATGGCCGTTCCGGTCCACCTGGGGGTACCGGACGTACCGCCCCAGTGTACGGGCGGGTCAGTCCGCCGCCCCGGCCCGGATCAGCCCGGCCTCGTAGGCCAGCACCACCGCCTGCACCCGGTCGCGCAGCCCGAGCTTGGCCAGGATCCGGCCGACGTGGGTCTTCACGGTGGCCTCGGAGAGCACCAGCCGGGCCGCGATCTCGCCGTTCGACAGGCCCTGGGCGACCAGCAGGAACACCTCCCGCTCGCGCTCGGTCAGCGGGCCGAGGACGTCCGAGCCGGGCGCGCTCTGCGGGGTGGGCAACACCTCGGCGAAGCGGTCGATCATCCGGCGGGTGGTGGTCGGGGCGACCACCGCGTCGCCGCCGTGCACGGCGCGGATCGCGGCCACCAGCTCGGTCGGCGGGACGTCCTTGAGCAGGAAGCCGCTGGCGCCGGCCTTCAGCGCGGCGAAGGCGTACTCGTCCAGGTCGAAGGTGGTGAGGATGAGCACGTGCGGGGCGTCCGGCAGCGGGCTGCCGTCCTCGGCCAGGCAGATCCGGCGGGTCGCCTGCACCCCGTCCAGGCGCGGCATCCGCACGTCCATCAGGATCACGTCGACCGGCGTGTGCCGCAGCAGTTCCAGGGCCTGCGCGCCGTCGCCCGCCTCGGCGGCGATCTCGATGTCGCCCTGCGACTGGAGGATCATCCGGAAGCCGGTGCGCAGCAGCTCCTGGTCGTCGACGAGCATCACGCGGATGGTCAAGGTGGCTCCTAAGGGGGGCGGGGTCAGTGTGCGGCCTTGAGCGGGAGGACGGCCCGGATCCGGAAGCCGCCGCCGGGGCGGGGGCCCACGTCGAGGCTGCCGCTGACCATGCCGACCCGCTCGCGCATGCCGATCAGGCCGTGGCCCAGACCGTCCGCGCCGCCGGCGGCCAGCTGTTCGTCGGTGCTGCCGCGCCCGTCGTCCTCCACCAGGACGGCCAGTTCGCGTTCGCCGAAGTCGACCGCGACCCGGGCGTGCACGTCGGGGCCGCCGTGCTTGCGGACGTTGGTGAGCGCCTCCTGGACGATCCGGTAGACCGTCAGCTCGACACCGCGCGGCAGCTCGCGCGGGTGGCCGGAGGTCGCGTAGTCCACCCGCAGCCCGGCCGTGCGCACCTGCTCCAGCAGCTCCGGCAGCTCCTCGACGCCGGGCTGCGGGACGTACTCCTCGGTGGTGTCGGAGGTGCGCAGCACGCCCAGCAGGCGGCGCATCTCGACCAGCGCCTGCCGTCCGGTGGAGGCGATGGTGCCGAGCGCCTGCTTCGCCTGCTGCGGGGAGTTGTCGAGGACGTACGCCGCGCCGTCCGCCTGGACGATCATCACCGACACGTTGTGCGCGACCACGTCGTGCAGCTCGCGGGCGATCCGGGCGCGCTCGGCGGCGACCGCCACCTTGGCCTGGGCGTCCCGCTCGCGCTCCAGCCGGGCCGCGCGGTCCTCCAGCTCGGTCAGGTAGGCCCGGCGCACCCGGGTGAGCCGGCCCCAGGCCCAGCAGAGGATGAAGGGGGTGCTCATCAGCAGGGTGATCAGCACCGCCTCGCCGATGGAGTACGGGCGGGTGTGCGCCTCGCCCGCGCGCAGCTCCGTCTTCATCGGGTTCAGCTGCCAGAACGTCAGCGGTCCGGCGGCCAGCCCGGCGGCCAGGGCCAGCCGGGAGGTCCACTTCTGGCCGAAGGCGGCTCCGGTGTAGGCGAAGACCAGGTAGGCGATGGCCGAGCCGCCCGGGTCGATGTCGGCGGCCACCTGGGCGAGGGCGACTCCGGTGGCGCCGGCGACGGTGACGTCGGGGAAGCGCCGGCGGAAGACCATCAGCAGCGGCAGCACCACCGCGATCAGGAGCGCGGCGTCGAACTGCGGGCCGGAGGCGGATTCGCTGGCCGGCAGCAGGCCGAGGAGGAGCACGATCGACGCCCAGGCAGCGTCGACCACCATCGGGTGACGGCGGAGCCAGGCGTTGAGTCGATGCACGTCTCAAGCCTAGGCAGCCGCGCGAGGTGCCCAGGTCCGCCGGTAGGGCGATCCGGCCTACTCCCTAGGTCGGAGACGCCCCGGCTCCGGTTGGGAGGGGCTCCGCGCGGCCGGGTAGCGTCCCGCCCCATGACGTGGATGCGCTGGGCGCCGGCCGTGGAGCGGGCCCTGTACGACCCGGTCGGCGGGTTCTACCGCAGGCCGGAGGGCCCGGCCGGGCACTTCCGCACCTCGGTGCACGCCTCGCCCGGGTTCGCCCGTGCGGTGGGCCGGCTGCTGCTGGAGGTTGACGAGGCCCTCGGCCGTCCGGAGGAGCTGGCCCTGGTCGACGTCGGGGCGGGCCGGGGGGAACTGCTGACCGGCGTGCTGGCCGGACTGCCCGGCGAGGTGCTGGCGCGGCTGCGCCCGTACGGGGTGGAGATCGCACCGCGGCCGGCCGGGCTGCCGTCCACAGCCCTGTGGACGGACGCGCCGCCGCGCGGCGTGACCGGGCTGCTGTTCGCCAACGAGTGGCTGGACAACGTGCCGCTGGACGTCGGCGAGGTCGACGAGGAGGGGGTGCTGCGCTACCGGGAGGTGGACACCGCCACCGGCGACCAGCGCCTCGGCGAACCGGTCTCGGCGGCGGACGCGGCCTGGGCCGAGCGCTGGTGGCCGGTCGGCGGGCCCGGGGACGTGGTGGAGTTCGGCGGCCCCCGGGACGCCGCCTGGGCGCGGGCGGTGGCCGGGCTGGAGCGCGGGCTGGCCGTCGCCGTGGACTACGGGCACACCGCCGGGCGGCGGCCGCCGTACGGGACGTACGCCGGGTTCCGGGACGGCCGGGAGGTCGCGCCGGTGCCGGACGGCTCCTGCGACGTCACCGCGCACGTCGCGCTGGACGCCGTCGCCGTGCCCGGTCTCCACAGCCTGTGGACGACCCAGCGCGAGGCCCTGCGCGCGCTGGGGGTGAGCGGCGGGCGCCCGCCGCTGGCGCTCGCCTCCACCGATCCGGCGGCCTACCTGCGGGCGCTGGCCGGGGCGGGGGAGGGGGCGGAGCTGACCGATCCGGGCGGGCTGGGCGGCTTCGGCTGGCTGGTCCAGGCCGTCCGCATGCCGGTACCGCCGAGCTTGGAGAACCTGCCGGGATGGCAGACTCTGGGTCCATGAGGGAGACCACGGTCGGCATCGGGGCGGGAGCCGAGAACTTCACCGGCGGGGCGGGCACCACCGACATGGTGCTCAACATCGGCCCGCAGCACCCCGCCACGCACGGCGTGCTGCGGCTGCGCCTGCTGCTCGACGGCGAGCGGATCGTCACCGCCGAGCCGGTGATCGGCTACATGCACCGGGGCGCGGAGAAGCTGTTCGAGGCCCGTGACTACCGGCAGATCATCATGCTGGCCAATCGGCACGACTGGCTCTCGGCCTTCTCCAACGAACTGGGCGTCGTCCTCGGCGTCGAGCGGATGCTCGGCATGGAGGTCCCCGAGCGGGCGGTGTGGGTGCGCACCCTGCTGGCCGAGCTCAACCGGGTGCTCAACCACCTGATGTTCCTCGGCTCCTACCCGCTGGAGCTGGGCGGGATCACCCCGATCTTCCACGCCTTCCACGGCCGCGAGGACCTCCAGCACGTGCTGGAGGAGGCCTCCGGCGGCCGGATGCACTACATGTTCAACCGGGTCGGCGGCCTCAAGGAGGATCTCCCGGCCGGCTGGCTCGGCCGGGTCCGCACCGCCGTGGCCAAGGTGCGCTCGGAGATGCCGGTCTTCGAGGACCTCGTCCTCGGCAACGACATCTTCCGCGCCCGCACCGCCGGCGTCGGCACCCTCACCCGGGCGCAGGCCGAGGCGTACGGCGTCAGCGGGCCGATCGCCCGGGCCAGCGGCCTCGACTTCGACCTGCGCCGCGACGAGCCCTACCTCGCGTACGGCTCCGAGGAACTGCGGCGGGTGCTCACCGTCGTCACCCGCGAGGAGGGCGACTGCCTGGCCCGCTTCGAGTGCCTGCTGGAGCAGACCCTCAACTCGCTGGACCTCGCCGACGCCTGCCTCGACAAGCTCGCCACCCTGCCGCCCGGGCCGGTCAACCAGCGGCTGCCCAAGGTGCTCAAGGCGCCCGAGGGCAGCACCTACGCGTGGACCGAGAACCCGCTCGGGATCAACGGCTACTACCTGGTCTCGCGCGGCGACAAGACGCCGTGGCGGCTCAAGCTGCGCTCGGCGTCCTTCAACAACATCCAGGCGCTGACCGAGCTGCTGCCGGGAGCGCTGGTGGCGGACATGGTGGCGATCCTCGGGTCGATGTTCTTCGTGGTCGGGGACATCGACAAGTAGGCCGGTACCGGCGGGTTGGCCGGTGCGGGCAGGTGGGCCGGTGCCGGCGGGTGGGCCGCTACTTCTTCTTCCCGGCGGGGTCCGCCGGGTGCGGGGCCACCCTGCGGTCGCCCTTGGTGGCGATCCGCTCCTCGCACAGCCGGGCCAGCACCTCGTAGCCCGCCGGGCCCATCAGCTCGGTGAGCTCGGGGCGGTAGCTGACGTACACCGGCTCGGCGCCCTGGTGCGCGGCCGGCGCCCCGGTGCACCACCAGTGCAGGTCGTGGCCGCCCGGGCCCCAGCCCCGGCGGTCGTACTCGCCGATCGAGACCTGGAGGTAGCGGGTGTCGTCCGGGCGGTCGATCCAGTCGTAGGTGCGGCGGATCGGCAGCTGCCAGCAGACGTCCGGCTTGGTCTCCAGCGGCTCCCGTCCCTCCTTGAGGGCCAGCGCGTGCAGGGCGCAGCCGGCGCCGCCCGCGAAGCCGGGGCTGTTCACGAAGATGCAGGCGCCGTTGACCCGGCGGGTCTGCCGGTCGCCGTCCTCGTCCAGCATGGTGACGCCGCCGTCGGACCTGATCCGGCCCTTGGCGTCGGTGCCCTCGGCGAAGTTCTCCCACAGCTCCGGGGTCAGCCGCGCCGCGTGGCCCAGGACGCGCTTCTCGTCGTCCTCGTCCGAGTAGTGCGCGCCCAGCGTGCAGCAGCCGTCCGACTCGCCGCGGCCCTCGCGGATGCCGTGGCAGCCCTGGCCGAAGACGCAGGACCAGCGGGAGGTCAGCCAGGTGAGGTCGCAGCGGAAGACCTGCTCCTCGTCGGCCGGGTCGGCGAACTCGACCCAGGCGCGCGGGAAGTCGAGCGGGACCTCGTCGCGCGGGATCTCGCGGCGCAGGGTCGGCATCGCGAGGTCGACGGGGGCGGGGGAAGCCTCGGGCTTCGCCTTGGCCTTCTTCTTGGACGTTTCTGCTGGTGCCACCCGGCAAGGGTAGAGCTTCACGGGGGCGTACGGGCCGGCGGCCGCGCCTGCGGTCCCCCGTCGGGAGGCCCGTCGGCGGGCGTGAAGGCGGGGTGAAGAGGTCCGGCGGCCGGTACGGGGCCGGCGCGGGCGTGCCTACGATGGCGGCCGGTCCGCTACGGGGAGGTACGGGGATGGCAGGCGGCAGCACCGGGGCGTCCGACGGCCGCGGCAGCGGGTTCTTCCTCAAGCCGTGGGAACTGCACGGCGAGGGGCGGGAGTTCGAGCGGATCGGGGGCGAGCTGGGCAAGGCGGTGGGCGCCCTGGAGAAGGGCCTCGCCGAGCTCGGCACGCCCTGGGGCACCGACCAGCCAGGCAGTGCCTTCGCCGCCGTGTACGGCCCGGCGCGCGGGGAACTGCTCGGAGGCCTCAAGGCCCTGGCGGGCGGCGTGGGCGGGGTCGGGGCCGGGCTGCACGCGATGGCCGGGCGGACCACCGACACCGACACCGTGACCGCGGACGGCTTCGCGGGGACGTCCCGACCGGCGGGCGGTCCGTCCGGCGGGCGCCCGACCGGGCCCGCGGTCGCACCCGCGGCCCGTCCGGTCGCCGATCCGGCAACCCCGGGGGCGGCGCCGGTCGTCCCCCGGGGCACGGCGGTCTGAGCGGCCCGCCTCGAAGGGGAGATGCGCGTGTCCCGGAAACTGCCCGAGGAACTGGTCCCGCTCCTGGCCAGGACCGGCCGGTCCTGGCCGCAGGCCGACGAGGAGGCGCTGCGCAAGGCGGCCGCCCTCTGGCGGGAGTTCGGCGCGGAGGCCGACCGGCTCGCCCGCCGCTGCGGGGAGTCCGTCCAGCGGGTGACCTCCGAGAACTCCGGCCACGCGGTCGAGTCCTTCGGCGCGTACTGGCGGACCTACAGCGGCGGCGGCAAGGGCCACCTGGACGACGCCCACACCGCCGTCGGGCTGGTCGGCACCGCCTTCGACACCGCCGCTCGCGCCGTGGACGGCTGCAAGGCCGAGATCGTCGCCACGCTGCAGAACCTCGCCGCCGAACTCCGGCAGGCCGAGGACCAGGCCGCCGCGGTCCGGCGGACCGCCGCCTCGGTCGCCGCGGCGGCGCGGACCGAGGCCGGGCCCGAGCGGACCGGAGTGTTCGGCGGCCTGCGCAAGGCCGTCACCGGTGTCGCGGACGGCGTCGCGAACACCAACACCGCCCAGCTCGCCGCGGGTGTCGAGGAGGCCGCGGTCGAAGCGGCCGGGCTGAAGATCGCCGGACTGCTCGCCGAACTCGGCCGCAGCATGAAGGACGCCCTGTCCACCGCGCTCCAGGACCCGGCCGCCGTCGCCCTGCTGCGGCTCGGCACGGCCGCCGGGACGGGCGTCACCTCCGCCTCCCGGCGCACCGGCGGCGGCTTCGACCCGCGCGCCGCCGGACTGCCCGCCGCGCTCGGCGAACCCGGAGTGCTCGCGGCGGACGGCACCGGACTGGTCCTGCTCGCCGGCCAGGACGGCAGGCCCGTGATCGGCGTGCCCGGACTCGGCGTCCGGCTCGACGCCCACGGGCAGCCCGTGCTCGGCCCGGACGGCAGACCCGTCATCCTGCGCTCCGACGGCACGCCGGTCACCGACGCCGCCGGGCTGCTGGTGGTGACCGGGCCGGACGGCAAGCCGGTCGTCGGGGTCGCCGACCTGGCCGTCCAGCGGGACGGGCAGGGCAGGCCGGTGCTCACCGACGAGACGGGCACGGAGGTGCGCGGGCTGGCGCTGGCGGACCTGACGGACCCCAGGGACCTGGGGGAGCTGACGGGCCCGACGGGCCTGCCGGACCCGGCGGCCGCGCCGGACGCGAAGGGGGATCCGGACCGTTCCGACCGGAAGGCCGGCTCCGCGGGTCCGGACGCGGTGACGGTGCCGGCCGCGGTACCGGGGGTGGTGGAGACCGCAGCGGGCACGCCCGCACCGTCCTCCGTCGTCCCTGGCCCCGCCGAGCCGGCGGTGGACCCGCTCGGCGCGGCGGCCCCCGCGACCGGACCGGCCTTCCCGCCCCCGCACCGGCACCCGGCGGCCCCCGCCCCCGGCGACTGGTCCCCGCCGGGGCGGGACGACGGCCCGGCGGTGCGTGGCGACTCCGCGCCCCCGCACCGGGGTGGCGCCGCGGCGCCGGGCTGGTCGGACGAGGACTACCCGCTCCAGGCCCCCGCGCACAACGGCGGCGGGGGCGGCGCGCTCACCGAGTCCGTCC
>NZ_JBEPAK010000093.1:0-25028 GCF_040298565.1 Kitasatospora sp. NPDC001539
CGTCCTGGTTGGCCTTGACCAGGCCCGGGGTGGTGTCCAGGACGTCCTTGTCCCCGCCCCTCGCCGCCCGCCCCCGGGCACACGAAAGGGCGCCCCCTCACCGACCCGGAAGTCGGAAAGGGGACGCCCTCGAAAGGCCCTGCTACAACCTCAGTTGTCGCCGTCCTCGTCGATCAGGAAGCCCCGCATCGGCGCCGGAGCCTGCTGCATCGGCTGCGGCGGCTGCGGCCGGACGGCCGCCATCGGCTGGGTCATCCCGGCCGGCTGCATCTGCGGAGCGCCGCTGTTGCCGCCGGCGGTCTGGCCGCCGAAGCTCGGAGCCGAGCCGTTCCCGCCGAAGGAGCTCTGCCCGCCGAAGGACGGCGAGTTGCCACCGAACGACGGCTGGTTCCCACCGAAGGACGGTGCACCGGAGCTCATCGCGCCAGCACCGGCCGGAGCCATCGACGAGGCCGCCGGCGGCAGCGACGCGGTGGCCGGGATCCGCGGCGGGGCGAGCGAGTCGTCGGCCTGCGACTCCAGCTGGCGCAGCTGGGTCTCCAGGTACGACTTCAGGCGCGTGCGGTACTCACGCTCGAACGCCCGCAGGTCCTCGACCTTGCGCTCCAGCGTGGCCCGCGCGGACTCCAGGGAGCCCATCGCGACGCGGTGCTTCTCCTGCGCGTCCCGCTCCAGGGCGTCGGCCTTGGCACGGGCGTCGCGCTCGAGGCCCTCGGCCCGGCTGCGCGCCTCGCCGACGATCTTGTTGGCCTCGGAGCGGGCCTCGGAGATCGCCTGGTCGGCGGTCTGCTGGGCGAGCGCCAGCACCCGCGCGGCGCTGTCGCCGCCGGGGCCCTGCTGCTGCATCGGGCCGCCCATGGGGCCGCCCATCTGCTGCGGACCGCCCATCGGGCCGCCCATCGGCTGCATCTGCTGCTGGCCCATGCCCTGGCCCATCGGGTTGCCCATCTGCTGCGGGCCACCGGGACCGCCCATGGGCTGGAGCATCTGACCGCCCATCGGCTGGACCAGCTGCTGCTGGCCGCCCATGGTCTGGTTCATCTGCTGCTGCGGGCCGCCCATCTGCTGGGGGCCACCCGGACCGGCCGGGAGCTGCGGGGCGCCGGAGGGCAGGCCGAGGGGCTGGTTGCCCATCTGCTGCTGGGGACCGCCCGGGCCCATCTGCTGCGGACCACCGGGGCCCATCTGCTGCGGGCCGCCAGGGCCCTGCTGGCCGGGGACCGGCGGGCCGGATATGGCGGCCGGGACGGGCGCGGCCGGACGCGAGGCCTCCTGCGGAGGCTCCTTGCGCATGTTGGCCTGGTTCTGCGCGGCGGCGCGAGTGGCGGCGGCCAGCTTGGCCCGCAGGTCCTCGTTCTCCCGGAGGAGGCGGGTCAGCTCCGCCTCGACCTCGTCGAGGAAGGCATCGACCTCGTCCTCGTCATAGCCTTCACGCAGGCGGACGGTCGTGAACTGCTTGTTCCGAACGTCCTCGGGGGTCAATGGCATCTCTTCACCTCAACGTGATCGTCGGCACACCGGCATCCTGTCGCATCGCTCACCTACGACTAGGGGTGCACAAGCGAGATCAGGACATACACAATGATCATCAGTACGAAGAAGGACAGGTCGAGCGCCACGCCCCCGAAACGCAACGGCGGAATGAACCGCCGAAGAAGCTTGAGCGGCGGATCCGTGACAGTGTACGTGGCCTCCAGGACCAGGACCATGGCCTTGCCGGGCCGCCACGAACGCGCGAACTGGAAGACCCAGTCCATGACCAGTCGCACGAGCAGGAACACCAGGAAGACGGTCAGGGCGTAGTAGAGCACCGCCCACACGATGTCCATCGCGTTTCCCTCTCCCCGGTCCCCGGCCCTAGGGCCTTCCGCTCACACCTGTCGCCAACCACTGTCGATCAGATCCACACGTAAAGTCGTGGCCGGGTCAGCTCTGGTTGAAGAACCCACCCTCGGCGATCCGAGCCTTGTCCTCCGCCGTGACATCGACGTTAGCAGGCGACAGCAGGAACACCTTCTGTGTCACGCGCTCGATACTGCCGTGCAGACCGAAGACGAGTCCAGCGGCGAAGTCTACGAGCCGCTTCGCGTCGGTGTCGTCCATCTCGGTCAGATTCATGATCACGGGGGTCCCGCCGCGGAACTGTTCCCCGATGGTACGGGCCTCGTTGTAGGTTCGGGGGTGCAGCGTGGTGATGCGGTAGGGCTCTCGTTCGTTCACTACCTTGGGCATGATCACCGGGGAGCTCTTCTCCAGGTTGTGGCGGCGTTCGGGTGTGATGGACGACACGGGGGCCATCCTCGGGGACTCCTGCCGGATCGGCACCGCCGCCGGGACCGGCTGCGGCGTGATCGGGGAGACCGGAGCGGGTGCTGCTGCCGCGGCGGCCGGCCGGGGGATGTCCTCGGTCCGCTGCCCCGTACGGATCGGCTCGGGGTCCGCGTCGTAGTCGTCGTCGGGGTCGTACCCCTGGCCGTCGTACGTCTCGTCCTCCACGAGGCCGAGGTAGACCGCCATCTTGCGCATCGCGCCGGCCATGCTCCTGTCTCCTCCGCTCATGGCCACCTCGCTGGCGCTCGGTGGCTGATTCGCGAAGCGCACACCTTCTTGACGGTCGCTCGCTTCGCTCGCTCAGTGCGGACCGGTTCCGTCCCGGCGGCCGGGCCATGGCCCCGCCTGCGGATTCCGCGGTCCGCCCACGACGGCCCGTCAAGGCGACGCGCCGTCAGAGTTCGTGGGTGGGGGCCGCGGAACTGCGATCCACGGTCGCTAGCGCTCCGGAGAGCTGCTAGATTCTGTCCTATTTTGTCCTGCAGTCTGATCTACTTACCCGGTGACGTTACCCGAGGGGTGACCTCACTCCGAGTACCGCCGTTCCGACGCGCACATGTGTCGCCCCGGCGGCAATCGCCTGCTCAAGGTCACCGCTCATGCCTGCGGAGACCATGGTGGCAGCCGGATGGGCCGCCCGTACGCCGGTTGCGATTTCCGCCAGCCGGTCGAAGGCGCGGGCCGGGTCCCCGGCCAGCGGACCGGCCAGCGGAGCGACGGTCATCACACCGTCCAGGCGCAGCCCGGGCGCGTCCGCGATCGCGTCGGCGAGCACCGCGACCTCCTCGGGAGCGACCCCGGCCCGGTGCCCGCCCTCGCCGTGCTCCTTGTCCAGCGCCACCTGCACCAGGCAGCCCAGCTCCGGGCGCCCGGCCTTCAGCACCGCCGCCGAGAGCGACTCGACCAGCCGCAGCCGGTCCACCGAGTGCACGTGGTTCGCGTACCGGACGACCGATCGGGCCTTGTTGGTCTGCAGCTGTCCGACGAAGTGCCAGTTGAGAGGAAGGTTTCTGCACTGCTCCGCCTTGGGCGCGGCGTCCTGGTCGCGGTTCTCCGCGACGTCCCTCACCCCCAGCCCGGCCAGCAGTGCGGTGTCCTCGGCGGGGTAGGTCTTGGTGACGACGATCAGGGTGACGTCCTCGCGCCGGCGCCCGGCGGCCGCGCAGGCGTCCGCGATCCGGCGTTCGACCACGTCGAGGTTGGTGCCCAGCTCCTCGTACCGGGCCCGCTGGCCCTCCGTCAGCGACTCCAGCCAGCTGCGGTCGGGCGAGAACGGACCGGGGCCCGCCGGGAACGGTCCGTAGATGTCGTTCGTCATCAGTGATCAGAGCCCAACCAGACGTAGCTCGCGAGCCGGCCGGTGCGCTGCTCGCGGCGATAGGAGAAGTGGTCGACGGATTCGAGGGTGCAGACCGGTGACCGCACCAGCTCGGTGACCCCGGCCGCGGCCAGTTGGGCCGCGACCCCCGCCGGCACGTCCAGGGCCGGGGTCCCCCACGAGGTCTCGGCGTACGCCGCCGGGACCGCTTCGGCGACCTCGGCGCGCAGCGCCGCCGGCACCTCGTAGCAGCGGCCGCAGACCGCGGGGCCGGTGGCGGCGGTGATCCGCGCCGGCTCGGCCCCCAGTGCGGCCATCGCCTCGACGACCGCGGGCACCACTCCGGCCGCCAGTCCGGGCCGGCCCGCGTGGGCCGCGCCCACGACGCCCGCCACCGGGTCGGCCAGCAGCACCGGGGCGCAGTCCGCGGTCAGCACCGCGAGTGCGAGCGGCCGGTCCGTGACCACCGCGTCCACCGCCGGGGCCTCCCCCGGCGGCTGGCGCCCGGTCACCACCGCGACCTCGGCGCCGTGCACCTGGTTCATCCACACCACGTCGGCCGGGTCCAGCCCCAGCTCCCGGGCGGCGATCGCCCGGTTCTCCCGGACGGCCTCCGGATCGTCCCCCACCGCGCCGCCGAGGTTGAGCTCCCCGTACGGCGAAGTGCTCACCCCGCCCCACCGGTCGGTGAAGGCGAAGTGAGCACCCGCGCGTACCGCGTGATCGATCACTTAAGGAAGTCCGGGACGTCGAGCTCCTCGGCCGGGCTCTCCACGAACGGCTGCCGGGTCGTCGGCTGCACCTGCGGCGGCACCGGGGCGGCGGAGGCCGTGGTGGCCGGGGTCTCGGCCGGACGCGACGCGCCCGAGGTCTCGCCCTCGGAGCGGGAGGTCACCGAACCGATGCTCCCGTACGAGGGGCGGCCGGCCGGGCGGTCCGGGGCGGCCGGCGGGGTGGCCGGGGTGGCGGGGGCGGTGGACTTCACCACCGGGTCGCGCACGATGGCCGGCGGCTGGCCGCCGTCGAAGCCGGCCGCGATGACGGTGACCCGCACCTCGTCGCCGAGGGCGTCGTCGATGACCGCACCGAAGATGATGTTGGCCTCGGGGTGCGCGGCCTCGCTGACCAGCTGGGCCGACTCGTTGATCTCGAACAGACCGAGGTCGGAGCCGCCCGAGATGGACAGCAGCACGCCGCGGGCGCCGTCGATCGAGGCCTCCAGCAGGGGCGAGGAGATCGCCATCACGGCCGCGGCCTTGGCGCGGTCCTCACCGCGGGCCGAGCCGATGCCCATGAGCGCCGAACCGGCGTCCGACATGACGGACTTGACGTCGGCGAAGTCGAGGTTGATCAGGCCCGGGGTGGTGATCAGGTCGGTGATGCCCTGGACACCCGAGAGCAGGACCTGGTCCGCGGAGCGGAACGCGTCGAGCACGCTGACCTGGCGGTCCGAGATGGACAGCAGCCGGTCGTTGGGGATCACGATGAGGGTGTCGACCTCCTCGCGCAGGGCGGCGATGCCGTCCTCGGCCTGGTTGGCCCGGCGACGGCCCTCGAAGGTGAAGGGGCGGGTGACCACGCCGATGGTCAGGGCGCCCAGCGAGCGGGCGATGTTGGCGACGACGGGCGCGCCGCCCGTGCCCGTGCCACCTCCCTCGCCGGCGGTCACGAAGACCATGTCGGCCCCCTTGAGGACCTCCTCGATCTCCTCGCGGTGGTCCTCGGCCGCCTTGCGGCCGACCTCGGGATTGGCGCCGGCGCCGAGGCCCCGGGTGAGTTCACGGCCCACATCGAGCTTGACGTCGGCGTCGCTCATGAGGAGGGCCTGCGCATCGGTATTGATCGCGATGAACTCGACGCCCTTGAGACCGACCTCGATCATCCGGTTGATGGCGTTGACACCACCGCCGCCGATACCGACGACCTTGATGACTGCGAGGTAGTTCTGCGGTGCTGCCACGTCGAAGGCCTCTCGCCTCGAATTTCCGGGTCGGCCCGGCCCGGACGAGGGGCCGTACCGACGGATGTCGATGGGTAGGGAGCCTGGTTTCTGACTGAATGTCCGAAATGCCGACCGCCGACCCCAACCCTAAACTTGACCTTTAGGGTTAGTCCTGTGCCTCCGTCACATCACCAAGGGACAAAGTCTGGTGACACAGGACACTAGGTGGCTCCGGGCACGCGTTTCAACGAACACGCCGAGCTTCCCTTTTTCTTTTGAGCCTATGTGATCATCGGCCGGCAATGGAAACCGGGGTGACCACCAAGGGTCGGGCCGACACTTCGAGGCGTCAACCCCTCCCCCCGGCAATGAATCTAGCGGATCACCCGGACACCGCCGGCGCCTCCGGCGCACTCACGTCGAAGTTCGCGCCCTTCTGCGCCATCAGCGCCTGGAGGACCCTGGCCTTGCGGTCGTTCTGCTCGGGGCTCCCCCAGCGCACCGTCACACCCCCGCTGAGCTGCAGTTCGATGGCGTCGTAGGAGTGCACGAGGACCGCTCCGGTCCGCTTGGCGATCTCCGGCGGGAGCGCGGCGGCCACCGCCACCGCGCCCTGCACCAGCTGCGTCCGGGTGATCACCCCGGACGCGTCCTTCGCCTGCTGACTGAGCCGCAGCTCCACGACCGGCACGCCCTCCGGCGCGGCCCCCTCGGTGGCGAAGCTCACGCCGGCGGCATCCACCTGGGTGAACTGGCCGTCCTCCCCCTTGACGGCGGCCACCGCGGTCCGCTGCACCACCTTGACCTGCAGGGTGTGCGGCCAGCCCCGCCAGACCTCGGCCTTGGCCACCCGGGGGATCGCCTCCACCCGGCGCGTGACCTGGTCGAGGTCCACCCGCGCCAGCGGCCCGTCGGCCAGCCCGCCCACCGCTTCGCGGACCTGGTCCGCCGTCAGCTTCCCGTCCCCCGCCCCCTGGACGGCGACGTCGCGCACGTCCAGCACCGAGGAGTAGAACACCAGCCAGGCCAGCCCGCCCAGCACCGCGGCGGCGAACGCGCCCAGCACCACGATGCCCCGCCGGGAGAGTCGCAGACGGGGAGCGGACTCCTCCTCCAGCTCCTCCTCCAGAGGGTCGGCGAGCCGGCCGTCAGCCACGGCGGTGGCCGCCCCGGTGCGCCTGGATCGCCTCGTACACCATGCCGACCAGCAGGTCGTCGGCGTCCCGGCGGCCGAACTCGGCCGCGGCCCGGCTCATGTCCCAGAGCCGCTGCGGGTCGGTGAGCACCGGCAGCACGTTCTGGAGCACCCAGTCCGGGGTCAGCTCGGCATCGTCCACCAGCAGGCCGCCGCCGGCCTTGACCATCGGCTGGGCGTTCAGCCGCTGCTCGCCGTTGCCGATCGGCAGCGGCACGAAGGCGGCGGGCAGGCCGACGGCGGCCAGCTCGGCCACCGTCATGGCGCCGGCCCGGCAGAGCATCAGGTCGGCGGCCGCGTAGGCGAGGTCCATCCGGTCGATGTACGGCACCGGGCGGTACGGCGGCATCCCGGGGACGTCAGCGACCTGCGGCAGCTCGTTCTTCGGGCCGACGGCGTGCAGGATCTGGACGCCGTACTGCTGCAGCCGCGGGGCGATCGCGGTGATCGTCTCGTTCAGCCGGCGCGCGCCCTGGGAGCCGCCGGAGACCAGCAGGGTGGGCAGCCGCTGGTCGAGGCCGAAGTATTGGCGGGCCTCCGGCCGGGTGGCGTTGCGGTCCAGGGTGGCGATGGTCCGGCGCAGCGGGATGCCGATGTACCGGGAGTCGCGCAGCTTGCTGTCCGGGGTGGAGACGGCCACGAAGTCGCTGTAGCGCGCGCCGATCTTGTTGGCCAGGCCGGGCCGGGCGTTGGCCTCGTGCACCACGATCGGCACGCCGGCCCGCTTGGCGGCCAGGTAGGCCGGCATCGCGACGTACCCGCCGAAGCCCACCACGGCGTCCGCGTTGACCCGCTCGATGATCTCCTGGGCGGCCCGGACGGTGCCGCGCAGCCGGCCGGGGACGGTGATCAGCTCGGGGGTGGGCTTGCGGGGCAGCGGGACGGCCGGGATGAGCTCCAGCTGGTAGCCGCGCTCGGGCACCAGCCTGGTCTCCAGACCGCGTTCGGTGCCCAGGGCGGTGATCCCGATGGACGGGTCGTGCCTGCGGAGGGCGTCCGCGAGGGCCATGGCCGGCTCGATGTGACCGGCGGTCCCCCCGCCGGCGAGTACGACATGCACCGAAATTCACCGCTCCCTGCGTGCCGGCCCGGGGACCGGGCGCGCTGTGGTTCGTCGTCGTGGCAGCACCCGGGCCAGTCGCTTCCTGATCCGGGAGTTCTTGCTCCGGGCGGCCAGGGCCGCCTTCGCGCCCGAGGAACTGCGTGCCAGGCACAGCAGCACCCCGATCGCGGACATGGCCGACAGCATGGCGGATCCCCCGTAGGAGAACAGCGGGAGCGGGACGCCCGCGATGGGCAGCAGTCCCAGCGCCGACCCCAGGTTGATCATGGCCTGCGCCATGATCCAGGTGGTGGCGGCTCCCGCGGCGTACCTGACGAAGGGGTCCTTCGTGCCGATGGCCACACGGATACCCGCGTAGCCTAGTGCCGCGAAGAGACCGATCACCGACAGCGTCCCCACCAGGCCCAGTTCCTCGCCGGTCGCGGCGAAGATGAAGTCGGTGTGCGCCTCGGGCAGCTGGCCCCACTTCTCCACGCCCGCGCCCAGGCCGGTGCCGAAGCCGCCGCCGAGCGCGAAGGAGTACACGCCGTGCAGGGCCTGGAAGCAGGCGCCCGCCGGGTCGAGCTTGGTGACGCCGATGCAGCCGAGGCGCTCGGCGCGGTGCGGGACGGTGATCACCAGGGCGGTGCAGACCACGACCGCCACCCCGAGGGTGGCCACGAACAGCCGCAGCGGCGCGCCGACCATCCAGAGCAGCGCGAACACCATCGCCACCAGGATCATCGAGGTGCCCATGTCGCCGCCGATCATGATCAGCGCGAGCAGCAGCAGGGCGCCCGGGACCAGCGGCACCAGCAGGTGCTTCCAGGAGTTGAGGGTGCCCGTCCGCTGCTTGCGGGCGAGCAGGTCGGCGCCCCAGAGCACCAGCGCGAGCTTGGCGAACTCGGAGGGCTGGAACTGGAAGAACCCGAAGTCCAGCCAGTTCTGGTTGCCGTTGATCCGCACCCCGACGCCGGGCACGGCGACCAGCGCGAGGGCGCCGATCACCCCGAACATCACCGGGTAGACGATCACCCGCAGCACCGCCACCGGCACGGAGGCGAAGCCGATCAGCAGGACCAGGCCGAGGATGGCCGCGATCAACTGCTTCAGGAAGTAGTACTGCGCCGTGTGGTGCTGGTTCAGCGCCAGGATCTGCGAGGCCGAGAAGACCATCATCAGCCCCAGCACCACCAGCAGGAGGGTGGTGCCGACGACCAGCAGGTACGGCGTGAGCGGCCGGTCCAGCCAGTACCGCACCCGGGCCCGGAAGGCCCGCAGGCGACCCAGCGGACCGGCCGACTTGTACTTGGTCGTGGTGGCGGAGATCACTCGCCACGGCTCGGCGGCGTCCTGCTTCGCTACGCCGGAATCCGCCCTGCCCTGCCCCGCCACCGCTCCCCGCTCCTTTTCATTGCGGCTCGTTCGCCTCCGGGCCGCTCCGACCCGACGCCGACGGTCGTCGCTCCGATGCCCCTCGTTCCTCGGGGCCTCCTCGCTTCTCCCTTTCGGCGTCGGCGCGGCCCTTCGACTCACTCCCCGAGGCGGTCCGCCAGCTCCCGCCCGCCGTCGGCGCGGCCCTTCGGCTCACTCCCCGAGGGGGTTCGCCAGCTCCCGGACGGCCGCCGCGAACAGGTCGCCGCGCTCGCCGTAGTCGGTGAACATGTCCATCGAGGCGCAGGCCGGGGCCAGCAGCACCGTGTCACCCGATCGGGCGAGCGACGCGGCCGCGCGAACCACCTCGGTCATCGCCACCGCGCCAGTCTGGCCCTCGGCCGCCTCGATCACCGGCACATCCGGAGCGTGTCGCTCCAGCGCCTCGCGGATCAGCGCCCGGTCCTGGCCCATCAGCACGACCGCGCGCAGCCGCTCGGCCGCGCCCTGGACCAGGTCGTCGAAGGTCGCGCCCTTGGCCAGACCGCCGGCGATCCAGACGATCGGCCGGTAGGCCGCCAGCGAGGCCGCCGCGGCGTGGGTGTTGGTGGCCTTGGAGTCGTCGACGTAGCTGACCTCGCGGACGACGCCGACCTCGGCGATCCGGTGCGCGTCCGGGCGGAAGGCGCGCAGGCCCTCCCGGACGGCCTTCGGTTCGACCCCGTAGGCCCGGGCCAGCGCCGCCGCGGCGAGCGCGTTGGCGATGTTGTGCGGGGCCGGGGGGTTCACGTCCTCGACGGCGCCCAGTTCGGCCGCGTTCTTCGCCCGGTCCTGGACGAAGGCGCGGTCCACCAGCAGGCCGTCCACCACGCCGAAGTTCGACGGGCTCGGCGCGCCGAGCCCGAAGCCGATCGCCCGGCAGCCCTCCTCGACGTCGGCCTCGCGGACCAGCGCCTCGGTGGCCGGGTCGGCCAGGTTGTACACGCAGGCGACGACGTTGCCCTCGTAGATCCGGCCCTTGTCGGCGGCGTACGCCTCCATCGAGCCGTGCCAGTCGAGGTGGTCGGGCGCCAGGTTGAGCACCGCCGCGGAGTACGGGCGCAGTGAGGGCGCCCAGTGCAGCTGGTAGCTGGACAGCTCGACGGCGAGCACGTCGTACGGCTCCTCGGCGAGCACCGCGTCCAGCACCGAGACCCCGACGTTGCCGACGGCGGCGGTGCGCTTGCCCGCCGCGGTGAGGATCGAGGCGAGCATCTGGACGGTGGTGGTCTTGCCGTTGGTGCCGGTGACGGCCAGCCAGGGCGCGGGCTCCCCGGTGCCCGGCAGGGGCTTGCGCAGCCGCCAGGCCAGCTCGACGTCGCCCCAGACGGGTACGCCGGCCGCCTCGGCTGCCGCGAACAGCGGGCTGTCGGGGGCCCAGCCGGGCGAGGTCACGATCAGCTCGGTGCCCTCGGGCAGGCTCGCGCCGTCGCCGAGGCGCACCGTGACGCCCAGCGCCTCCAGCTCGGCGGCGCGGGCGGCCAGGCCCGGCCCGCTTCCGCCGTCCACGACGGTGACGCGGGCGCCGAGGCCGTGCAGGACGCGCGCGGCGCTGATGCCCGAGACGCCGAGTCCGGCGACGACGACGGGCAGGTCTGTGAAGTCGGTGTTGGTCATCCGGTCCGGTATCCCGCGTAGAAGAGGCCGAGGCCGACGGCCACGCACAGGCCCTGGATGATCCAGAACCGGACCACGACCAGGACCTCGCTCCAGCCCTTGAGTTCGAAGTGGTGCTGCAGTGGCGCCATCTTGAAGACGCGCTTGCCGGTCATCCGGAAGGAGCCGACCTGGATGATCACCGACAGGGTGATGATCATGAAGAGGCCGCCGAGCAGGATCAGCAGCAGCTCGGTGCGGGAGCAGATCGCCAGACCGGCCAGGGCGCCGCCGAGGGCGAGCGAGCCGGTGTCCCCCATGAAGATCTTGGCGGGCGAGGTGTTCCACCACAGGAAGCCGAAGCAGGAGCCCATCAGGGCGGCGGCCACCACCGCGAGGTCCAGCGGGTCGCGGACGTCGTAGCAGGCGTTGGTGGCGGAGAAGAAGTAGGCGCAGCTCTGCCCGTACTCCCAGACGCCGATGAAGGTGTAGGCGCCGAAGGCCATCACCGAGGCGCCGGTGGCGAGCCCGTCCAGACCGTCCGTCAGGTTCACGCCGTTGGAGGTGGCGGCGATCATGAAGTAGGCGAAGATGACGAACAGCACCGGGCCGATCGACCACTTGAAGTCGCGCACGAAGGACAGCGACTGGGAGGCCGGGCTGAGCCCGCGGTCGTCGTGGAACTGCAGCGCGAGGATGGCGAACACCAGGCCGACGATGGACTGGCCGGCCAGCTTCGCCTTGGCCCGCAGGCCCAGCGAGCGGCGCTTGACCACCTTGATGTAGTCGTCCAGGAAGCCGACCAGGCCGAGGCCCGCGGTCAGGAAGAGCACCAACAGCCCGGAGGCGGTCGGGCTCTCGCCCGTTATCGCCTTCGTGCCGAAGTACGCGATCAGGGTCGCCAGGATGAAGGCGATGCCGCCCATGGTGGGCGTGCCCTTCTTGCTGTGGTGCGCCTTGGGCCCGTCGTCGCGGATGTACTGGCCGTAGCCCTGCCGGGCGAGCAGCTTGATCAGGGCGGGCGTGCCGACCAGCGAGAGGATCAGGCCGATCATCCCGGAGAAGAGGATCTGCTTCATCATCAGGCGGCACCGTCCGCCAGGAGGGCCTCGGCCACCTTCTCCAGCCCCACCGAACGGGACGCCTTCACCAGCACCACATCCCCCGGCCGCAGCTGACTGCGCAGCAGCTCGACCGCCGCGTCCGCGTCGGACACCAGCACCGACTCCTCACCCCACGAACCTTCGTTCCTCGCGCCGAGTTCCATGCAGGCCGCCTCGCGTCCGCCGACCGCCACCAGCTTGGTGATGTCCAGCCGGACGACGAGCCGCCCGATGGCGTCGTGCTCGGCCAGGCTGTCCTCGCCGAGCTCCCGCATCTCGCCGAGCACCGCCCAGGTACGGCGGCGCTCCGGACCGCGGCCGCCGATCGAGACCAGCGCCCGCAGCGCGGCCCGCATCGAGTCGGGGTTCGCGTTGTAGGCGTCGTTGACGACGGTGACACCATCGGCCCGGTCGACGACCTCCATGCGCCAGCGGGACAGCGCACCCGCCTCGCCCAGGGCTGCCGCGGTGTCGTCGACGGACATCCCGAGCTCCGTCGCCACCGCGGCGGCGGCGAGGGCGTTCGAGACGTGGTGCTCACCGTACAGGCGCAGTTGCACGGGCGCGGAACCGGCCGGGGTGGTGAGCGTGAACGATGGCCGTCCGGTGGCGTCCAGGCGAACGTCGGTCGCCCGGACGTCGGCGTCCGGGGACTCGCCGAAGTAGACCACCTTCGCCTTCGTCCGGGAGGCCATCGCGCGCACCAGCCGGTCGTCCGCGTTGAGGATCGCGGTGCCCTCGGCGGGCAGCGCCTCGACCAGCTCGCCCTTGGCCTCGGCGATCGCCTCCTTGGAGCCGAACTCGCCGACGTGGGCGGTGCCGACGTTGAGCACCAGGCCGATCCGGGGCGGGGTGATCGTGGTGAGGTACTGGATGTCCCCCTTGTGCCGGGCGCCCATCTCCATGACCAGGTGCCGGGTGCCGGCCTCGATCCGCAGCGCCGTCATCGGGTGGCCGATCTCGTTGTTGAGCGAGCCGGGCGGGTAGACCGTCTCGCCGTGGCGCTGCAGCAGCTGGGCGATCAGGTCCTTGGTGCTGGTCTTGCCGGCCGAGCCGGTCAGTGCCACCACGGCGGTGCCCTCGGCGCGCGCGACCACGGCGCGGGCCAGCTTGCCGAGGGCCTCCACCACACTGTCGACCAGGACGGCGGGCACGCCGACCGGGCGGGAGGCCAGCACCGCGACGGCGCCGGCCTCGATCGCCGTGGCGGCGTAGTCGTGGCCGTCCACGCGCTCGCCGACGAAGGCCGCGAACAGGCCGCCGGGGCTCACCTTCCGCGAGTCGACCTCGACCGGGCCGGTGACCAGGACGTCCGGGTCCGCGCCGTCCAGGGTGCCGCCGACCGCGGCGGCCACCTCGGCGAGGGTCAGTGCGATCACTGCTGCTCTACTCCTCGGTCGCCCCGGGCGGCCGTGGCCCGCGCGATGGATTCGCGCAGCACCTCCCGGTCGTCGAAGGGGCGGATCTCGTCTCGTACGTACTGGCCGAGCTCGTGGCCCTTGCCGGCCACCAGCACGGTGTCCCCCGCCCGGGCTCGGGCGACCGCGAGCTGGATCGCCTCGGCCCGGTCGGGGACGACCAGGACGGCACCGCGCTCGGCCTCGGGCACCGCGGCGGCGCCGGTCAGCATGCTGGCGAGGATCGCCAACGGATCCTCGCTGCGCGGGTTGTCACTGGTCAGCAGGGCGGTGTCGGCGAGCCGGGCGGCGATGTCGCCCATCGGGCCGCGCTTGTGCGGGTCGCGGTCGCCGCCGCAGCCGACGACGACGTGCAGCCGGCCCTTGGTGACCTCGCGCAGCGAGGCGAGGACGGCCCGCAGGGCGTCCGGCTTGTGCGCGTAGTCCACGACCGCGACGAACGGCTGCCCGGCGTCCACCCGCTCCAGCCGGCCCGGCACGCCGGGGACGGCGGCGACGCCGGCCACCGCCCGGTCCAGCGGCAGCCCGGCGGCGACCAGCAGGGTGATCGCCGCCAGCGCGTTGGCGACGTTGAACGGCCCCGGCAGCGGGACCGAGGCGTCGGCCTCGGCGCCGTCCGGCCCGAGCACCCGGAAGGTCGAGCCGACCGGGCCGAGCTGGACGTCCACGGCCCGCCAGTCGGCCTCGGCGGCGCCGGTGGCGGAGAAGGTGGTCACCGGGATCTTGGCCTCGGCGGCGAGCCGGCGGCCGTACTCGTCGTCCAGGTTGACCACGCCGTGGCGGGACTTGCCGGGCTCGAACAGCCTGGCCTTCGCCTGGAAGTAGTCCTCCATGTCCGGGTGGAAGTCGAGGTGCTCGGGGGTGAGGTTGTTGAACAGCGCGACGTCGTACACCACCCCGTCGGTGCGGCCGAAGACCAGGGCGTGGCTGGAGACCTCCATGGTCACGGCGTCGGCACCGCGCTCGGCCATCACGCCGAGGATCGCGTGCAGGTCGGTGGCCTCGGGGGTGGTGCGCTCGCTCTTGATCCGCTCGTCGCCGACCCGCATCTCCACGGTGCCGATCACGCCGGGGTTGCGCCCGGCCCCGCGCAGACCGCCCTCGACCAGGTACGAGGTGGTGGTCTTGCCGTTGGTGCCGGTCAGCCCGACCATCAGCAGCCGCTCGGACGGGTGGCCGTAGACGATCGCGGCCAGCTCGCCCATGACGGCGCGCGGCCGGTCGACGACCAGCAGCGGCAGACCGGTGCCGGCCGCCAGCTCGGCGCCGGCCGGGTCGGTGAGCACGGCCACCGCCCCGGACTCCGCGGCCTTGGCGGCGAAGGCCGCGCCGTGGTGGTTGGCGCCCGGGAAGGCCACGTACACGTCGCCCGGGCGGACCGCGCGGGAGTCGTGGGTGACACCGGTGACGGCACCGCCCTCGACGGGCGGCAGGCCCAGCCGTGCGGCCAGCTCGGCGAGCGGCAGGGCGGCGGTCCCGGTCGGGCGGGGCGGACTCACGGTGGTTTGATCGGGTTTCGGCACGGCGGGAAGGCTATCCGCCGAAGGGTGCCCAGGGCCAAACCGGGCCTTCGCGGCGTCGTCGGCCCCACCGGCCCGCTGATCGGTCATGCTCGGCTCACGGCTTCCACTCGACGGGCAGGTTGGGCGCCTGGCTGCCGCTCGGCGGCACCTGCATGGTCTTCAGGGTGAACTCCATCACCTGCTTGAACACCGGCCCGCACAGCTGGCCGCCGAAGTGGCCGTTGACCGGGCCCTGGAGGGTGCAGGAGACGGTGTAGCGGGGGGCGTCGGCCGGGGCGAAGCCGATGAAGGAGGCGGTGTAGCCGTCGTAGCCGACCCCGTTGGCGGCCCCCCGGTTGGCGGTACCGGTCTTGCCGGCGACCCGGTAGCCGGGGATGGCGGCCTTGCCGCCGGTGCCCTGCTCGTCGTCGACGACCGACTCCAGCATCGAGGTGAGCGTCTTCGCGGTCTGCTCGCTGACCACCCGGGTCTGCTCGCCCGGCGGGGTCGGGGTGAACTTGCCGTCCGGCCCGGTGACCCCCTGGACGATGCTGGGCGCGACCCGCACCCCGCCGTTGGCGATGGTCGAGTACACCGAGGTGGCCTGCAGCGCGTTCATCTGCAGCGGGCCCTGGCCGAAGGAGATGTTGTACTTCTCCGAGGCGACCAGGTCCTCGGGCTTCTTGAGCATCCCGGAGGTCTCCCCGGGGAAGTTCAGGCCGGTCGGCTGGGCCACGCCGAACTTGCGCAGGTAGCCGTCCAGCACCTGGTTGGCCTTCAGCTGGTCGCCGTCGCCGAGGGTCTCCACGGCCTCGATGGTGCCGATGTTGGAGGACTTGGCGAGCACTCCGGCCAGGGTCAGGTACCAGTCCCCGTGCTCCACGTCGTCCTTGAACTGCTGGCCGGCCCGGACCAGCCGGTTCGGCACGGTGACCTTGGTGTCCCAGTTCGCCTTGCCGGAGTCCAGGACGGCCGCCAGGCTCATCAGCTTGGCGGTGCTGCCCGGCTCGTAGGCGTCCTGGAGGGCGGGGTTGCCGAGCTGGGGCTGCTTGGACAGACCCAGGTCGTTGGGGTTGAAGCCGGGGGCGGTGGCCATCGCGAGGACCTGACCGGTCTTCACGTCCTGGACCACGACGTAGCCCTTCTCCGCGCCCGAGTTGGCCACCTGGTCGGTGATCGCCTTCTGAGCGGCCCACTGGATGTCCCGGTTGATGGTGAGCTTGACGTCGCTGCCCGGCACGGCCTCGTCCGTCGAGCCCCCGGCGGTGGGCACCAGCCGGCCGCCCGCCTGGGCATAGCTGCTGTGGCCGTCCTTGCCGGCCAGCAGCTTCTGGTACTGCAGCTCCAGCCCCCCGGCGCCCGCGCCGTCCCCGTTGACGAAGCCGACCAGGTTGGCGGCCAGCCCGTCGGCGGGGTAGATCCGCTTCTGGGTCTCCTGGTTGAACACCCCGGCCAGCGGGTTGGCGCACTCGTTGTCCACCCGGGTGCGGCCGCCCTGGTCGGCGGGCTTGCCGAGCAGCTTCCGCTGGGCCTGGCAGGCCCGGGAGCCGGCCTGCTTCTCCAGGGTGGACTTCAGGTCGCTGATCTGGTTCCGGGCGGCCGGGGTCTGCTGGGCGGCGAGCCGCTTGTAGCGGCTCTTCGGGGTGTGCAGGTCGGCCGCGATCCGCTCCTTGGGCACGCCGAGGATCGGCGACAGCAGGGCGGCCGCCTGTTCCGGCGCGTCCGGAATGCCGGTCGCCGCCGGGGTGAACATCGCCGGGTCCGCGGTGATGTCGTACGCGTCGACGGTGGCCGCCAGGGCGACCCCGTCGGACGACGTTATCGAGCCGCGCTCGGCGGTGATCGGGATGTTCAGGTAGCGGTTGGTGTTGGCGTCGGCGGCCAACGCGTCGGCGTCGACCAGTTGGAGCTGCACCAGGCGCCCGGCGAAGACGGAGAACACCAGGGACAGCACCACGGTGATCACCCGCAGCCGGCGCTTCGGCTCCGCCAGTTTCAGCGCCTTGGGGCGGTGCGGCGGGCGCGGCTTCGGCCGCACCGCCGCCTGGCTGCGGACCGGCGGACGGCCCTCGGGGCGGCGCTGCTGTGGCGCACGGGGCGTCCGGGCGGCGGCCCTGGCGGGCTGGGCCTTGGCCGACTGCCCGCGTGCTCCCTGGCCCTTGGCGGGCTGTTTGGCGCCCTGGCCCTTGGCGGGCTGCCCCTTCGCGGGCGCGGCGGGCCGGGGCGCAGCCGGGCGCGGGGGCTGACGGCGGCCCGAGCCCGAGCCGGACGGCTGGCGGGGTGCGGTCATCGCTTGGCACCTCCCGGCGGCGGCGAGACCGGGTTGAGCTGGATCACCGAGTCACCGGCCGAGGCCGCCGGGGTCGGCGACGGCGCCGGGGCCGCCGGGGTGGCGGGCTGGGCGCCGGGCTGCGGCGAGGTCTGGGGGGCGGACGGCGCCGACGGCTGGGCGGAGGGCGTCGGTGCGGCCGGTGCGCCCGGGGAGGCCTTCGTCGGCCACGGGTCGACCGTCGACTTGCGCACCGGCGGGCTGTCCTGCGCCGGCCCGGGCGTGCCGACCACCTTGCCGCCGCCCGGCACGTCCAGGAAGGCCATCCCGCCGGCCGGGACCATGCCCAGCTCGGCGGCCCGCTTGGCCAGTGCGTCCGGGGCCGAGCTCTGGTCGATCTCCAGCTGGAGGCTCTGCTGCTCGTCGGTCGCCTTGGTGGTCTGCTTCTGCAGCCGGGACAGCTCGAAGGAGCCCTCGTTGAGCGCGGTGTTCAGTGCCAGCAGCCCGAACAGGCCGCCGGCCAGCAGCACCACCACGAGCACGGCGAACGGCGTGCGCCCCCGCACGGGGCGCCGCCCCGGCCGGACCGTGATCCGTGCCCTGCCTTGCCCGGGGAGTCCTCCCCGCCCCGCCCGGACCTCACCGGCCACCGGCCCCACTGTTCTCCTCCGCCCTTCGGACCCCGCCGGGCCTCAGCCCCGCCTGCCTCGGTCCCTGATCCTCTCCGCCACCCGCAGCCGCACGGGCGCGGCGCGCCGGTTCTCCTCGATCTCCTCGTCGGTGGCCAGTTCGGCACCGCGGGTGATCAGTTTGAGCCAGGGCTGATGCTCCTCCGGCACGAACGGGAGCCCCGGCGGGGCGGTGCTGGTCGCCCCGGCGGCGAAGTACTGCTTCACCAGCCGGTCCTCCAGCGACTGGTAGGACATCACCACGATCCGGCCGCCGACCGCCAGGGCGTCCAGCGCCCCGGGGATCGCCCGGTCCAGGACCTCCAGTTCGCCGTTGACCTCGATCCGGAGCGCCTGGAAGGTCCGCTTCGCCGGGTTCCCGCCGGTGCGACGGGTCGCCGCCGGGATGGCGTTGCGCACCAACTCGACCAGACGCGCGCTGGTGCTGAACGGTTCCTTCGCGCGTTCCCGGACGATCACCGAGGCGATCTTCCCGGCGAACCGCTCCTCGCCGTAGACCTTGAGGATGCGTGCGAGGTCGCCGTGGCTGTAGGTGTTCAGCACCTCCGCCGCGCTGATCCCCCGGGTCTGGTCCATCCGCATGTCCAGCGGGGCGTCCTGGGCGTAGGCGAAGCCGCGGTCGGCCTCGTCCAGCTGCATGGAGGAGACGCCGAGGTCGAAGAGGATGCCGTCGACCCGGTCGATGCCCAGGCGCTCCAGCACCTCGGGGATCTCGTCGTACACGGCGTGCACCAGGGTGGCCCGGTCGCCGAAGGGGGCCAGCCGCTCGCCGGACAGCTTCAGCGCCTGCGGGTCGCGGTCCACCGCGACCAACCGGACCTCCGGGAACTGGGTGAGCAGCGCCTCGCTGTGGCCGCCGAGCCCGAGGGTCGCGTCCACCACCACGGCACCGGGGCGCGAGATCGCCGGGGCGAGCGCGTCCATGCACCGCTGCAGCATCACCGGTACGTGCTTGGGGCCCGGTTCGTTGGTGGTCATGCGCGGTGGCGCCCTTCCTCGGTGCGGAGCAACCCGACGTCCGGGAGCTCCGGCCATTCTCGCCCACCGTCCCCCGGCACGACGACGCGGCCCGTGGTCCCCGCCCGCTCAGGGGGAAGGTCGTGACCGCCCGGCGCCGGGGAAGGTGCGCCAGGTGGGCACGGAGCGGGTGGAGGCCACGAGCCGCATCGGCCGGGCCGCACCGGCCGGGTGGGCCCGGTTGACGGACTCCGGCGGGTGTGCTCCACTGCGCCGCAACTCTATCGCGCGGGCCCCCTCAGTCAATGGTCCGCTCCGGCGCACCACCCGGGCGGCGGTACGGATCACCGCAGGTCGCGGCCGTGGAGACGGTCCGGTGCGGGCGCCGACGGGGGCCCTCGCCGGCCGTCGCGCGCCCCTTCGAGCGGCCGGGTCCGGCCCCGCTCCGGGACCAGCTGGGACAAACCCTCCCGTTGTCGCTATGCGCTCGATCACAGCCGCCGGTTCTGTAGCTCCCGACCCCACCCGCCGGCCGCGGACGGCACTAACGTCGCCGGCATGACAGTGACTCCCGACCGGCCCACGGCGAACGACGCTGCCGACACCACCCGACCCGACATCATCGACCGTTTCGTGACGGCCAACCGCGCGTACGCGGTGACCTTCCGGGACGGCGGCATGGACGCCCGCCCGGTGCAGAGGATCGCCGTGGTGGCCTGCATGGACGCCCGCCTCGACCTGTTCGCGGCGCTCGGCCTCGAGCTGGGCGACGCCCACGTCATCCGCAACGCGGGCGGCGTGGTCACCGACGACACCATCCGGTCCCTGACCATCAGCCAGCGGGCCCTCGGCACCCGCTCGATCGCCCTGATCCACCACACCGGCTGCGGCCTGCTCGGCCTCACCGAGGACTTCCGCCGCGAGCTGGAGCTCGAGGTCGGCCAGCGCCCGCAGTGGGCGGTCGAGTCCTTCGTCGACCTGGACGGCGACGTCCGCCAGTCCATGCAGCGGGTGCGCACCTCGCCGTTCCTGCCGCACACCGACGACGTCCGCGGCTTCGTCTTCGACGTCCACACCGGCCTGCTGCGCGAGATCCACTAGCCGGCCCGCCCGGGCCCCGGCGCCCCGCCCGGTCACCGCCGTGCGGCATTCGGGGCCGGCCGAATGGTGACTTCCGCCCGTCCCCCGGGGGAGAATGCGCCTGCCGGTCGGACCCCGAACCACCTGGGGCGGCCGGGCCGCAGGCCGCCACCCCGGCACCGGATCCGCCGTCGGAACCGCCCCCGGGACGGCCGCGTCAAGCATGGGGTGGGGTCCGGCCTCGGTGAGGCGGGCGCAGTGTGCCAGGGAGCGTAAACGGGTGACGAGCTACAACGATCAGGCCGGTCTCGGCAGTCCTGCGGGGGGCGACCAGAGGGCGAACGGGTACCGCCAGGTCGGGCTCCCCGAGCTCGCCGCCGTCGTGGACCGGGTCCGCGGCAACATCGAGAGCGTCATCGAGGGGAAGCCGGAGGCCGTCCGGATCGCCCTGACCGTCCTGCTCGCCGAGGGCCACCTGCTGCTCGAGGACGTGCCCGGCGTCGGCAAGACCATGCTGGCCAAGGCGCTCGCCCGGTCGGTCGACTGCACCGTGCGCCGCATCCAGTTCACCCCCGACCTGCTGCCCTCGGACGTCACCGGCACCAACATCTACGACCAGCAGCGGCACGACTTCGAGTTCCGGCCGGGCGCGATCTTCGCCCAGATCGTGGTCGGCGACGAGATCAACCGCGCCTCGCCGAAGACCCAGTCCGCGCTGCTGGAGTCCATGGAGGAGCGCCAGGTCACCATCGACGGCACCAGCTACGAGCTGCCCTCGCCGTTCATGGTCGTGGCCACCCAGAACCCGGTCGAGATGGAGGGCACGTACCCCCTCCCGGAGGCCCAGCGGGACCGCTTCATGGCCCGGATCTCGATCGGCTACCCCTCTCCCGAGGCCGAGTTCGCGATGCTCGACGTGCATGCCGGGGCCAACCCGCTGGCCGACCTCCAGCCCGTCGCCCACGCCGCCGACATCCTCAAGCTGGTCGACCTGGTCCGCACCGTGCACATCGCCGACCCGGTCCGCCGCTACGCCGTCGACCTGGTCGCCGCGACCCGCACCAGCCCCGAGCTGCGCCTGGGCGCCTCGCCGCGCGCCACCCTGCACCTGGTCCGCGCCGCCCGAGCCGCCGCCGCGCTGGACGGGCGCGACTACGTCACCCCCGACGACATCCAGCGCCTGGCCGTCCCGGTCCTCGCGCACCGGCTGATGCCGACCGCCGAGACCCAGCTCAGCCGCCGCACCTCCGAGCAGATCGTGGCCGACCTGGTGGCCCGGCTGCCGCTGCCGCGTCCGCAGGGCGGCCCGGCCGTCCGGAGGGGCTGAGGTGGCCCCGTCGGACGGGACGGGGGGACTGCGGGCCGGGCTGCGCGGCCTCACCACCCGCGGCCGCTCCTTCCTCGCGGCCGGACTGACCGCGGTGGCCTGCGCCTACCTGCTCGGCCAGGACGCCCTGCTGCGGGTCGGTGTGCTGCTCGCCGCGCTGCCGCTGGCCGCCGCCGTGGTGGTAGCCAACACCCGTTACCGGGTGGCCAGCGGCCGCCGGCTCAGCCCGCACCGGGCGATCGCCGGCCAGGAGGCCAGGGTCCACCTGCGGGTCGACAACGTCTCCCGGGTGCCCACCGGCCTGCTGCTGCTCGAGGACAAGGTCCCGTACGTGCTCGGGCCGCGCCCGCGCTTCGTGCTGGACAGGATCGAGCCGCGCGGCTACCGCGAGGTCTCCTACCGGGTCCGCTCGGACCTGCGGGGGCGCTACCCGCTCGGGCCGCTGCAGCTGCGGCTGTCCGACCCGTTCGGGATGTGCGAGGTCGACCGCGCCTTCACCGCCTCCGACGTGCTCACCGTGGTCCCGCAGGTCCTGGCACTGCCGGCGGTGCGGCTGAGCGGCGAGTGGATCGGCCAGGGCGAGAGCCACAGCCGCACCCTGGCGCTGGCCGGCGACGACGACGTGATCCTGCGCGAGTACCGGCCCGGCGACGACCTGCGCCGGGTGCACTGGCGCTCCACCGCCAAGTACGGCGAGCTGATGGTGCGCCGCGAGGAGCAGCCGCAGAAGGCCCGCGCCACCGTCCTGCTGGACACCCGCGAGGTGGGCCACCGCGGCAGCGGCCCGGCCTCCTCCTTCGAGTGGTCGGTCAGCTGCGCCGCGTCCGTCGCCGTGCACCTGCTGGAGCGCGGCTACCAGACCCGGCTGCTGACCGACACCGGCCGCTGGGTGCCCGGCCCCGGCAGCGGCGGCGAGAACGCCGCCGCCGACGCCTCCGGCCTGATCCTGGACGCCCTCGCGGTCGTCGACCTCTCCGACGGCGGTGGGCTCTCCCGCGCCGAGGAGCCGCTGCGGGCCGGCGGCGAGGGCCTGCTGGTCGCCGTCCTCGGCGAGCTGGACGCCGCGCAGACCGCCCGGCTGGCCCGGCTGCGCAGCCGTACCGGCGGGGCGATCGCCTTCCTGCTCGACACCGGGACCTGGGCGGGCCTGCGGATGCTCGCCCCGAACACCGGCGGCGACGAGTTCCGCGCTCGGGTCCGGCAGCTGCGCGAGGCCGGCTGGACGGTCCTGCCGGTGCGCGCCGGGGACTCCGTGCCGGACCTCTGGCGAGCCGTCGACGGCGCCAAGACCACCGCCCCCCACCGAGAAGAGGCCGGCGCGTGACCACCCGGGCCAAACTGACCGTGTACTCGGCGCTGGCCACCACGTTGGCCGCGCTGTGCATGCTCCCGCTGCTCACCACCCGCAGCTGGCTCACCCACGCCGTCCTGGTGATCGGTGTGGTCTCCGCGGTAGGAGCGGGCCTGCGCCGCTCCCCGCTGTTCCGCTGGGCGGTGCCGGTGGCCCAGCTGCTGGTGCTGCTCCTGCTGATGCTGCTCGGCTTCGCCGGCTCCGGGATGACCGGCGGCGTGCTGCCCGGCCCGAACGCGATGCGGGTGCTCGGGCAGGTCTTCTCCTCCGGCATCGACGACATCAGGCAGTACGCCATCCCGGCGCCGCCGACCGCCGGGCTGCGGCTGATCCTGGTCTCCTCGGTCGGCCTGATCTCCGTCCTGGTGGACACCGTCGCGGTGACCTACCGGCGCTCGGCGCTGGCCGGCCTGCCGCTGCTGACGCTGTACTCGATCGGCAACGGCCTGGCGGGTGAGCACGGCAGCTGGGTCTGGTTCGGCCTGGCCGCGGCCGGCTACCTGCTGCTGCTCTTCGCCGAGGGCGAGGACCGGGTGTCCCGCTGGGGCCGGGTCTTCCGCGGCGGCGCGCGCGGCACGATCGGCTCCGGCCGGGTCAGCCCCGGCGGCCGACAGGTCGGCGTGCTGGCCCTGGCCCTGGCGATGCTGCTGCCGGTCTTCCTGCCGCGCTGGGGCTCCGGACTGCTCGACTCGGGCCCCGGCGGCACCTCCGGCAAGGGCACCGCGGGCGGCGTGGCGACCAGCCTCGACCCGCTGGTCAGCCTGGAGGCGGCGATCAGCAAGCCGAGCGACAACGAGCTGCTCACGTACACCCTGGACAGCGACCTGGCCGACCAGATCTACCTGCGCACCGGCTCGCTCGACCAGTTCGACGGCACCGAGTGGAAGCTCAGCAGCTCCGTGGTCAGCGACCTCCCGGCCACCCTGCCCTCCCCCGAGGGCCTGCGCGCGACCGACGTCCCCCGGATCGAGGGCAACTTCCAGATCAGCGACCGGCTGGAGAAGAGCTGGCTGCCGATGCCGTACCCGGCCGCCTCCGTCCAGCTCTCCAACCGCGGCGAGTGGAAGCTCGACCCGCTGACCCGCACGGTGCTGCCGGCCGACGACAAGGCGATCCGCGGCCTGCACTACCAGGTCTCCGCACTGGACCTGCGACCCACCGCCGACGAGCTGCGCACCGCCCCGCTCGCCCCGCAGGACATCCGGGAGCACTACACCGCCCTGCCCACCGACCTGCCGCCGGTGGTGGCCGAGCAGGCCAGGGCCGTCACCGCCGGGGCGCGCAACGACTACGACCGGGCGACGGCGCTGGTGAACTGGTTCACCGGCCCGCAGTTCCGGTACGACACCAACGTCGCGGGCGGCACCGGCAGCGACGCGATCGCCGTCTTCCTGCGCGACCGCCGGGGCTTCTGCGTGCACTTCGCCTCCACCATGGCGGCGATGGCGCGGGTGCTGAGGATCCCCTCGCGGGTCGCGGTCGGCTTCACCCCCGGCGACAGCAAGGGCGGCGACGTCTACTCGGTCACCGGCCGGATGTACCACGCCTGGCCCGAGCTGTACTTCTCCGGCTACGGCTGGATGCGCTTCGAGCCGACCCCGAGCCGTGGAGTCCCGGCCCGCTACCAGGAGGGCTCGAGCACCCCGACCACCGCGCCCACCCAGCAGCCGACCGCCGCCGCGTCGAGCGCGGCCGCCGTCCCGACTCCGACCAGCAGCAGCGACTGCACCCCCAAGCAGCGCCAGCTCGGCGACTGCGGTTCGAGGAGCAAGGCCGCCACCGCGGCGGACGAGCAGTCCTGGCTGCTCTCCCCGCAGGTGCTCGGCACCCTGGCCGGGGTGCTGGCGGTGCTCGCGCTGCTGCTGGTGCCGATGTCCTGGCGGGCGGCCCTGCGCCGTCGCCGGCTCGGCGCCGGTGGACGGCGCCGGCCCGGCGGGGACGGCCCGGCCGAGCTGACCGACGCCCAGGTGCTGGCCGCCTGGGACGAACTGGTCGACTCCGCCTGGGACCTGGGAATTCCCCCGGACGAGTCACGCACCCCGCGCTCGGCCGCCCGCCGGATCACCGAGACGGCTGAGCTGGACGCGGACGCGGCGGCGGCCGCCGGGCGCCTGGCGCTGGCCACCGAGCGGGTGCTCTACGCGCCGGCGGGGCAGGTCACCACGGCTCCGCTGGCCGCCGACGTCCGTACGGCCCGGCGCGGTCTGCTGGCCGGTGCCGGCCGGATGGGCCGGACCAGGGCACTGCTGCTGCCGCCGTCCTCGGCGCAGCTGTGGTGGCGGATCTCCGACGCGGTGCGGGCGGCCCGGACGGCCGTCGGCACCCGGGCCGAGCGGGCCGGTGCGGCGGTCAGCGGTCCGGTGCGGCGGCTGGTCGCCCGGGGCCGGGGCAAGCGGTCCACGCCGGGGTCCTGAGCCCGGCGGGGCCGTACCGGACCGCGCCGTCACGTAGTACGGCGGCTGGACCTGCTTGGTGTCACTGGTCGGGTCCACCGG